>QKDJ01000040.1 GCA_003252145.1 Azovibrio restrictus | reverse complement strand
GGTTGAGAGCTCGGAAATCCACGGGAATCTTTCCCAAAGCCTGGACCGCATCCGAGTGAAACCAGCCCCGACTGGATTGGGCTCGGGTAGCCAGACCTGCCACATCCTGAATTACCCCGGTTTCGTTGTTGGCCAGCATCACCGACCAGAGCCTGGGCTTGGCCTCCAGGGCTAAATCCAGAGCATCCGGGGTAACACGCCCAGCCCCATCCACAGCCAGTTCATGGAGTTCCCAACCCTGCCGAGCCAGTTGCCGGGCGGTGTTGCGCACGCAGGGGTGTTCAATGGCGCTGACCGCCAAAGCCCCTCCCTGCCGGAACTGAGCCGCAGCCCCTTTCAGAAACAGGTTATTGGCTTCGCTGCCACCACTGGTAAACACCACCTCGGTAGGATGCGCCCCCACAGCGGCGGCCACCTGCTGGCGCGCCTGATCCACGGCCCGCCGAGCTGCCCGACCGTACTCGTGACGGCTGGAAGCATTGCCATACAAACCCTGAAGAAAGGGCAGCATGGCCTCCAGCACACGAGCATCTACCGGCGTGGTGGCGTTGTAATCCAGATAGACAGGGGAAAACACCAGACCCTGCCCTCAGGCGGACAGGGAAACAGGGCGCTTGGCGACCGGGCGGCGGCTACGGTGATCTTCCAGCACCACCAGCCCTCCCTGCTTCGCCAGTTGCTGGCTCACCAGATCACCCAGGGTCACGGAGGTCAGGTATTCATACATCTTGCGATTCAGGGTAGTCCACAGTTCGTGGGTCATGCAGCGGTTGTCTTCGCGACAGTTTTCGTCGCCACCGCACTGGGTGGCATCCAGATGCTCATCCACGGCACGGATGATGTCGGCCACCGTCATCTGGGCCATGGGACGAGCCAGGCGATAACCTCCACCGGGACCCCGCACACTCTCCACCAGCTTGTGGCGGCGCAGCTTGCCGAACAATTGTTCCAGATAGGAAAGGGAAATGGACTGACGCTCACTGATGCCCGCCAGAGCCACGGGGGCATCCTTGTCCCGCAGGGCCAGGTCCATCATGGCGGTCACGGCAAAACGGCCTTTGGTGGTCAAACGCATGAAAACTCCTTAATACCTTAGTGTCGCAGTCAACTATATTCCCGAGCAGGGCAATTAGTCAACTATTTTACTCAGGTATTCTGGATCAAAGGCATCCTTGGCCTTGGCCACATCTTCGGTTTTCACACCCACCGCATTTAGATGCTCCAACAGCAGGGCCAGCCGCCGGTCGGTTTCAGCTGCATGGTCCAGCAACCCGTGGATGGCCCGGGTCAGGGGATCATCCTGATCCTGCCCCACCGCATAGGCGGAAAAGCCCATACGATTGGCTTGCTCCTCCCGCTCCCGCTGGGCCGCGTCGAGAATGCGAGCAGGAATCCCCACAGCCGTGGCCCCCGGCGGTACATCCCGGGTCACCACCGCATTGGAACCCACCTTGGCCCCTTCGGCCACGGTGATAGGCCCCAGCACCTTGGCACCGGCCCCCACCACGACCCGATTACCCAGGGTCGGATGGCGTTTGCCCTTGTTCCAGGAGGTCCCCCCCAAAGTCACCCCATGATAAAGGGTCACATCGTCGCCGATCACGGCCGTTTCCCCGATCACTACGCCCATGCCATGGTCGATGAAGAAACGGCGCCCGATGGTGGCACCCGGGTGGATTTCAATGCCGGTCAGCCATCGGGAAAGGTGGCCGGTAAAACGGGCCAGCCAGCGCAGATGATGATGCCATAGCCAATGGGCCAGACGATGGAGAATGAGCGCGTGAATGCCCGGATAACAGGTGATCACCTCCCACGCCGAACGGGCCGCTGGATCGCGATCAAAGACCGCACGGATATCTTCGCGCAGGTACCGGAACATGGATGCATCGCTCCTGAATCAAAGGGGCTGGATTGTAGAATACCCGACAATTACTGTCGAGAATTGCAAGCGACAAGGAAAACAGCTGACCCGGCAGTCGCATCAACGCCGGGTCTGGGTGGCCGTAAGAATACCCCTCAGGATGTTGACCTCGTCCTTTTCCAGACGTGCCCGACCGAACAGCCGACGGAGTTTGGGCATCAGCCGACGAGGCTGGGCCGGATCCAGGAACCCGGTCTCCACCATCACCTGCTCCAGGTGCCCATAGAATCCTTCCTGCTCCCCATGGGTGGCAGGAACCGAAGCGAACGGGGTGCTCTTGCTTTCCACCACAGGCGCCCCTTCGAAAGCGGCCACCCGAAGCTCGTAGGCCAACACCTGCACGGCAGCCGCCAGATTGAGGGAGCTGTAAGCCGGATTGGCGGCAATCATCACCGCCCCCTGGCAACGCTGAATTTCTTCGTTGGATAACCCAGCCGTCTCATTGCCAAACACCAAAGCCACTTCGGCCCCTGCCTGAACTTCAGAGATCAGATTCAGCGCCCCCTCCCGGGCCAGCATTGGCTCAGGCCCCAGATCCCGAGCCCGGGCCGACACGGCCAAGCTATAAGTGCAGTCGGCCAAGGCCTCATCCAGGGTTTCCACGACCCGGGCTTGGGCCAGCAGATCCCCCGCCCCTGAGGCCAAGGTCTCCGCTTCTGGATGAGGAAAGCTCTTGGGGGACACCAGCACCAGCCGGGACAGCCCCATGGTTTTCATGGCACGGGCAGCTGAACCAATATTCCCCGGATGGCTAGTACGTGAAAGTACGATGCTGATACGGGCAAGCGCGTCGGTCGGGTTCATATTAAAATGGGCGTCTTGTTGAAAATAATACGGGCAGCACCACCGCTTCCGGCGGGACTGCCCCAAGGTTCTTTAAAATGCATCCAGCTCTGAATATCGCCATCAAGGCAGCGCGTCGCGCCAGCCAGATCATCAATCGTGCCTCTCTGGACCTGGGTCTGGTCAAAGTGGCCAGCAAACAACCCAACGACTTTGTCACAGAGGTGGACAAGGCTGCCGAAGCCGCCATCATCGAAGTACTCAAGGATGCGTATCCGAGCTACGGAATTCTAGCAGAGGAGTCCGGCCACGCTGCTGGCCAAGAGGACTACCAGTGGATCATCGATCCCCTGGATGGCACCACCAACTTCATCCACGGCTTTCCCCAATATGCTGTTTCCATCGCACTGGCCAAGGGCAATGTGGTGGAACAAGCTGTAGTGTACGACCCCAACCGCAATGAACTGTTTACAGCCTCCAAGGGGGCCGGCGCATTTCTCAATGAACGGCGCATTCGTGTTTCCAAGCGTACCCGCCTGGGCGAATCCCTCATCGGTACCGGCTTCCCCTACCGGGTCTTTGATCACGCAGAAGCCTATATCAACATCTTCCGGGAACTGACCCAGAAGACCTCAGGGCTGCGCCGCCCGGGCGCTGCCTCCCTAGACCTGGCCTACGTGGCAGCAGGCCGCCTGGATGGTTTCTGGGAGTTTGGTCTGTCCCCCTGGGATATGGCCGCAGGCACCCTGCTGATTTCTGAAGCAGGCGGCCTCGTCAGCGACCTGTCCGGCGAAGCCGGTTACCTGGAAAGCGGCAATCTGGTGGCCGGGACACCCAAGGTGTTCCATGCCCTGCTGCAGACAGTACAAGCCCACCGTACCCCTGCCCTGCAGGTCTGACCCAATCAGTGGTGTTTATTCTCCCGAACATGCAGTTCGGGAGGAGGCTTTTCCCAGAGGCCGGACAATTCGGCGAAATCCCCATCCAGGGGGCAATGGCGTCCCGTGGGGCACTCGTGCTCCCGAGCGCATTCCTGCTGGGTCTGGTCGGTGATGACCATTTCGCCCACCGCTGCGCAAGGCGCAAAATGTACGTCGAAGCCGCTCATGATGATCTCCTTATCTGAACGCTGCTCCCTTTCACTATAGTCCCCAACAAACGGTTCTGCTGCTGCAATGCCTACCCCTACCGCCCTCGCCTTCGTGGACCTGGAAACCACCGGAGCCAATCCGGAAAATGACCGGATTACGGAAGTGGGTCTGGTGTTGGTGGATCCCGACGGTCAGGTACGGGAATGGAGCCAGCTGGTCAATCCGGGTCAGGACATCTCCCCCTTCATTGAGCAGCTCACGGGCATCAACAATGCCATGGTGGCCGACGCGCCACCCTTTGCCGACCTTTGCATAGAACTGCTGGCGCTGCTTAAGGACCGGCTTTTCATTGCCCACAACGCCCGCTTTGACTATGGCTTTCTCAAAGCTGAATTTGCCCGGGCTGGCCATGTCTTTCGTGCTCCAACCCTGTGCACAGTCAAACTATCCCGCAAGCTTTTCCCCCAACACCCCAAGCACAATCTGGATGCCCTGATGGCCCGCCATGGCCTGGTGGCTGAAAACCGTCACCGAGCCCTGACAGATGCCCGCTTGATTCACCAGTTCTGGAACATCATCCAGCAGAATCCCGGGGTCGAGCAGGTGGAGAAGGCCATGCTAGCCCAACTCACCAGCCCGTCCATCCCTCCCAATCTGGACCCCACTGTCCTGGAGGACATTCCTGAGGGCGCCGGGGTTTATGTCTTTCTGGGTCCCGAGGGAGAGGCGTTGCAGGTGGGGAGAGCCAGAAATCTGCGCAAGCAAATCTTCAGTCACTTTGCCAGCCCCAAGCACCTGCAGATAAACCAGAGTATTCATGCCCTGAATTGGCAGGAGTGTGCTGGTGACGTGGGAGCCCAGTTGCTGGAGTCCGCCTGGGTCAAGCGCCTGCGCCCCCAACTCAACCGACACCTCAAAGCCTGGCCCGAGCTATGCACCTGGCGCCTGGAAGACCAAGGTCAAGGCTGGATCAAACCCCGCCTCTGCCTGGCTGATGAACAGGAATTTTCTCTGCAAGCCCCCTGTTATGGGCTCTACAAAACCCTGCGCGAAGCAAAGGAAGCCCTGCGTGCCATGGCTAGTGAATTGCGTCTCTGCGATTGCCTGCTGGGACTGGAAACCCGGCCCCCGGGCCAACCCTGTTCAGGCGTAGCTCAGAAACGTTGCAAAGGTGCCTGCCTGGGGAAGGAAAGCATGGCCCAGCACAGCACCCGGCTCCTGAGTGGCATGACCCGAGTCAAATTGCAAGCCTGGCCGTTCCCCGGCCCTGCCTTGCTGCAAGAGGGAGCGGAGGCATATCTGGTGGATGGCTGGCGTTATCTGGGCAGTCTCAAGGCAGAGGGGGCTGAGGGAGACATCCACACCCTTCTGGAAGCCCCACGCCCCAGCTTCGACAAGGATATCTACCGGATTCTGGTGCGCCATCTGGGACGATTCCAGCCTCTTTCCTAAACCACTGACTCCGCGCATTTCAAGCCGTCCAGGGCAAGACCTGACGGCTTAGGGCCACGCTCACGATATAAGCAAACATCAGCATAGCCAGCCCACCACAGGCCAGTTGTGCCAGAGGGCTGCGACAACGCTTCAAGGCCAGACTCCCCAGCAGAATGTAGCCTATCAACGCCAATACCTTGGCGGTCAGCCAGGGCTGGACAAAAGGATACTGGCCACTCATCACCACCATGCCCAAGGCCGCTCCCAACAACAGGGAGTCCACCCCGTGAGGCACCACACGCACCCAGCGCCGAGCCAGCATTTGCGGACGCCATAAGCGCCAGAACAAGCGTAGCAAGAAGCCTAGGCCACTTAGGACTACACAGGTCACATGGAGATGCTTGAGCAGTAGATACATATCGTCACCCCGACTGTCCGTCAGGCCTGGGTTTCAAATACATGGGCCCATAGATGGCGGCCCACATCAAACAGGCCAGCAAGGTTGCCACGAGCGCCACGAGGTTGGTAATACCGCCTAATGGCAGGAACTCTCCGAGCAAGCGCAGAAGCACACCGACCTGTAAAATCAGGAAGCAACGCCATCCCCATCGATCCTCATCGATGACCCGCCCCGAATGGCCCCGCGTCACCCGAGTCCCCATCCCCAACAGAATGGAAAGGAAGCATCCCAGTCCTAGCGCATGCAAGGGAGCCAACCCACCCCAGGCGCTTCCTGTCGCCATCATCAGGGACTGGATCCCATAGGCAGTTATTCCCAGGCATGCCCAGAACCATCCCAGATGCAGCATGGCCAGCATGGGCTCCTTGAGACTATGCAGGAAACCCCAACGCACCAGGCAATACCAAGCCAGCAAAGCTGCCAGCACATCCACCAGCGCAGAATTAAAGCCCAGCCCCTGCAACACCCCATGCCCCACTAACAACGCAACCATCAAATACAGTGTGGGCAGCGGACGCCAGAGATCCCGATCTGGCAAGGTACTGCTGGTAAAGAAGGGCAACATCCGGTGCAGCACCACAAAAAACAGGGGAAACAGGAAACCCCATAGTCCAAGCAGAATGGCCATGGCTTGAAGGTCTGCATCCATGCGATAGAGAGCCAAACCGTGACTGACCATGCCAACCGCTCCCAGACCCAGAGCAAACAGCACCAATAGGGCATGACTCTTGCCGTTTTCGGAAGCCAAGGTAAGTCTTCCTAGTTCTCGTACAGCCAGCACGACACCAAGGGCCATGCTCAACATACCCATCCCGGACAGCAGCCCGTGGACCACCACCCCCAAGTCATAAGCCAGGGAGCCCAGGGCAAAGAAGAAAAAGGCGGGTAAATACTCCGACCGGGAGAACGGTCCCTGCCCCATCCATTTAGGCAAAGCCGTTTTAAGGAAGCCGAGAATGAACCAGGGAAAGATCGTAAACAACATGAAACCTCCATGCAGCCAAGTGGCCGGGGCGCTCCAGGGTATGGAAAACCCCAATTGTCGGCCCAATAGTTCAACACTCCAGAACAGCAGAGCGAATATCAGTTGGGCAACGCCACCTGCAAAAAATACCCGATGGGGAGCGGAAAAAAATACATGAGTGAGCATAAAGGCTCTCCACAGAAAATCTGTGGGCATTGTGCGAAAGGCGTCACGAGCAAACCTTGATACCTATCAAAGTGAGAAAAACCAACGCCACAAATGAAGAAGCCGGGAATTTTCCCGGCTTTCTCACAACATGACCCTTGGCTCAGGCCTTAACCAACGGCCACGCCTACCCTCAGGCCATCAAACCAATTGATGAAGCGTTCCACATCCGCCCCCTGGTAAATGGCGCCATGTTGAGGACAGAGCATGTCAATATTCAGGCGTGAGACCCGCTCGCACCAGGCCCGCTTGGCCTCATTGGAGCCCATCCAGCGCCGGTGAAAAGCCTCTGCGTGGCGGATATGGGCATCGAAATTTTCCACGAACAGATTATCGGATTTGGCCGGCAACAAAGCCGCCCCCACGTCACCAGAAAACAGCACCTTGGCCTTGGCGTCATAGAGATGGAAGTTGCCGGAGGCGTGCAGGTAGTGGGCAGGAATAGCCTGCAGATTCAGGCCATTCAAATTGATTTCCATCCCCTCGTCGGGAATGGCCACGAAGGTCTCGGCGCTGCCGCCAAAGTGTGGAATGAAGGAAGCCCAGAGCCAGCTCACGTAACAGGGCAGCTTGGGATTGAATTCCAGCCACAGGGCTAGAGAGGAAATGATGTCCGGATCCTGATGGGAGGCAAACAGGCCCGTCAAAGCAGCGGGGTCGAATTCGGCAGACAGGGCGGAAAAGACAGCGGGAAAGATTTCGGCACCGCCCGGATCCAGGAGCAGACCGGAACCGTTGTAGCTGACCAGATATTCATTGGTATCAATCAGGCAGTCGGGCCGCGCCGGATCCCGCACGATAGCCACCCACTTGTGCTCACCATCCTGATAAAAACATTGGGTCGCCTTCATGGATCACTCTACCTCTGGAGGAAAAATTCGGACTTGTTCAAATTCACCAGGGAATGACGGATATCTTCCACCACCCCGTCAAATTCGCCGGATACCTGGCCCAGGGCATTGGAAAACCCCTGACCATAAGCGGCCTCAATCTTGGCTGACTTGGCCAGCACACCGCCCAACTCCACCAACTGGGCCACATTTTCCATCACCATCTTGAGCTGACGTCTATGGGCCCTCAGTTGGCTCTGATGCTCGACCATCTGTTTCTGGCGCAATTCCAGTGCTGCCGCCACCCGGGCGTTACCGCCGCTTTCTTCCTGAGCACGGTTGAGCAAACTAATGAGGCGTTGATCTTTGAGCACTACCGACACCTCGGTAACTGCCTCGTGGATCACGCCACTCAAACCACCCATGGCACTCTTGAGGTCCTGGGAAAACACCCGCAGTTCGTTGGATAGCACACCGAACCCAAGGGCTGTCGTACCTGCCCGCTTGGCAAGAAAAATGGCATTCAAGGCCATGATGTTGATCTTGAATGCCACGGCAACGATGGATTTAATTTCCTCGTTGATGCGCACGATACGAACCAAATCCTGGCCTGCGGTGGAGGCCCGAGATTGGGAGATACCGATGGACGGGTTCTGTGTCATGCCAGAAGAGGTTTTTCCCCGGTCAGCAAGTAATGAATCAGTTCATGGACGGGACGGATGGCTGAACCAAAAGGCAAGGAAGCCTTACCTCGGAAGAATAGCCCCTTTTGTACATCCCCACGCACGGCAGCCGCCAGTTGATGGTCAATACAGAACTGGCCGTGCTTAGGATTTGCATCCCGTAGACCACAAGATACCAGACAGTCCCACGCCAGGGTGCACTGATGATCCTTGGTTTCTGCGGCCTTCATCAAATGTTCTTCCCGAGCCAGGTATTTTTCCAGCCAGGGCGTACGCACGGCCCGTGCCGGCAGGCCGGCACAGCTCATGAATTCCACCACGTCCTCACGCTTGGCCCCGGCGAGAATCTTCTTGAATTCGATATGGGCGTCACCTTCCTCGGCCACTGCAAAAGCGGTGCCCAACTGCACGCCAGAAGCGCCCAGCTTGAACATGTCCTGGACTTTTTCGTAGCTGTTGATGCCACCAGCAGGAATGATGGGGATATTCTCGGATTCGATGCCCAGTTCCTTGTAGGCTTGCAATACACCGGGAATCACCACCTCGAAATCGAAGCGCTCATGTTCCAGCTCATCTTTCTTGGCGGCGCCCAGATGGCCCCCGGCATGAGCAGGATGCTCGATCACGATGGCGTCCGGCAGCTTGTTCTTGCGCATCCACTTCTTCAGGGTCAGCACCACGCCGCGCACATCGGAAAGAATGGGGAACAGGGCCACGTGAGGAAAGTCAGCGGTCAGCTCAGGCAGATCCAGAGGCAAACCAGCCCCCATCACGATGGCATCGGCACCGGATTCACAGGATTGGCGCACGTATTCCTGATACTGGGACACGGCCCGCATTACATTGACGGCAATCAGCCCCCGCCCCTGTGCAATCTCTTGAGCGCCCTTGATTTCCCGGTCCAGGGCAATACA
The DNA here is from genome assembly GCA_003252145.1 of Azovibrio restrictus. GTDB lineage: Bacteria > Pseudomonadota > Gammaproteobacteria > Burkholderiales > Rhodocyclaceae > Azovibrio > Azovibrio restrictus_A. The sequence goes on along the minus strand of QKDJ01000040.1, from coordinate 4,045 downwards.
GTTGGCCTTCCAGATGGCTTCCTTGTTGGCATCCCGATCCTTGATCCGGGAGGTCATTTCCATCAAGTCCGGGTGATGGCGGCGCAAATCCACGCTGGCCACAGTACCCACGGCGTTCTCAGCCGCTACGGAACCTGCCAGTTTTCGGGCCGAAATACCCACTCCCATACCGCCCTGCACGATGGGAAGCAGGGACTTGTTTTTCACTTGCAACAGAGGGAATGGGGACGGCGATGCGGACATTGGATTACGACCAGATTAAAAAGCGGGAAAGGGTAGCAGAAAACAGCCTTTCCCGCCTGAACTATTCGCGATTTGACGCGATAAAAACCTACTTTTCAAGCACGTAGGTCCCGGGCGCATCCGCTAGGGGCGGATACTTCCGGGATGAGACTGCTTTCGCTTCGATAAGTTCACCGCCTCTTTCCCGTAACCAGCGGGTCCAGTCTTCCCACCAGGTCCCAGACTGCTTCTGGGCACGCTTCTGCCATTCATCACTATGCTCATTAGGCAAAGGCTCGCCCGCCCAGTAGGCCCGCTTGGGCGGATTTACCGGCGGATTGACGATCCCCAGGATGTGACCCGAGGTGGACAGGACAAAACGTACGGGAGCCGACATATTCACGTATTTGCGGATGCGGAAGCACTGGGTCCATGGCGCAATGTGATCGTCCTCCGCCGTCACCGCATACAGGGGCTGGGTGATGCGACGCAGATCAATGGGCTGACCGGCAATGGTCAGCTTGTCCCGCTTGATCAGGTTGTTGTTCAGATACATCTCCCGCAGGTAATAGCTATGCATGGCGTAGGGCATGCGGGTGGTATCCATGTTCCAGAACAGCACATCGAAGGGGGGTAGCGATTCCCCGTACAGATAGCTATGCACCCAGTAATGCCAAACCAGGCTGTTGGAGCGCAGCATACGGAAGGCGGAGGCCATTTCGCCACCATCCAGGTAACCCTTCTTGGCCATGGACTCTTCCAGAGCCTTGATGCTGGCTTCGTCAATGAAAACCTCGATATCCCCCGGGTGGGAGAAATCAGTCAGGGTGGTAAACAAGGTCCAGTCCGCCACGGGCATCTTGTCCTCCCCGAACTGACGGTTGGCCCAGGCCATGTAGGAGGACACCAGGGTGCCACCAATGCAGTAACCGGTCAGATGCAGCTTGGGCACCTTGCAATAATCCCGGACCATCTCCACCGCTTCATTCACGCCTTCACGCAAATAATCGTCAAAGGTGATGCAGGACATGTCCACCGAAGGATTCTTCCAACTGGTGACAAACACGGAAAAGCCCTGATCCACCAGATACTTGATCATGCTCTTCTTGGGATTCAGATCCAGGATGTAGAACTTGTTGATCCAGGGGGTAACGATCAGGATAGGAACCGAATGCACCTGCTCGGTAGTAGGGGTGTAATGGATCACCTCCAGCAGGCGATTACGGAATACCACCTGACCTGGGGTGGTAGCCAGATCCTTACCCACCTGGAAGGCATCCTCTTCCACCATGAGGATGTTGCGTGCCTGGGCATCCCTCAGGAAATTGCGGAAGCCCTGGCCCAGGCTTTCTCCATGGGTCTCCACATATTTTTTCAGGGCAATCGGATTGCTCCAGAAGAAATTGGTAGGCGCCACGGCATTAAGCCATTTACGCAGCCAGAAAGCAGCACGCCTACGTTCTCTATCTGAAAGCCCTGGAGTCTCGAAATACATGTCCTGGAGCCGGTGGGTGAAGGCCAGATACCATTCCTTGATGATGTCCCAGGTGGGCGAGTTCTCCCATACGGGCTCGGCGAAGCGGGCATCATCGGCATTGGGCTGCACCACATCCTGGGAGGATATGCCAAAAGCCCGACGCATCACGTGGGCTTGCAAGGCAATCAGGTCCCCAGACAGGGAGGAAGTGGCCCGCATCATCTCCTGGGGATGCATGAGCCACGCCATCTGGGCATTGAGCATGGAGGTGGTGACGCCAAAAGGATCCAGGTGCTTCCCGAGACTTTCGCTGAACAGCTCCATCGGGCTTGAAATACTCAGGTCAAATCCCTTGTGATCCTTGGATGATGGCACGCTGGCACTCATGGTTCTGGCTCCATATTAGCGAACCACTTTTATACCACAGGCACAATAACCAAGCGGCTTGATTTCCCAACCCGGTGCGGTAGGATGGCCCTATAACGCCCGGCGCAACACAATTTCAAGGAGGACAAAATCATGTTCAAACACATTCTGGTACCCACCGATGGTTCCCAGCTTTCCCAGGATGCCGTCCGTCGTGCCATTTCCTTTGCCAAGGAAGCCGGCGCCCGGGTCACCGCCTTTTTTGCCAAGCCAGAATATCCGGTCACCTATTTCGGAGAAGGCGCCCTGATCGACCCCACCACTCCGGAAAAATTTGCGGAAATGGCCGATCAACAGGCCGAGGAAGTCCTGGATTTCGTAACCGCCGAATGCAAGACTGCCGGAGTTGATTGCCAAGTCACCAGCGCCACCAGCGACATCCCTTATGAAGCCATCATCGAGGCCGCCGAAAAATCTGGCTGCGATCTGATCTTCATGGCCTCCCATGGTCGCAAGGGCATCAGCGGTCTGCTGCTGGGCAGCGAGACCAACAAGGTACTGACCCACTCCAAGATTCCCGTGCTCGTTTATCGTTGAGCACTTATCCCTAAGTAAAAAGGGCGGCCTTAAGCCGCCCTTTTTACTTCAACGGTAAGCACCGTTTTCAGACCAACTGACTCCAGGCCTCATCTGAGGCTTGAACACAAAGTTCCTGCAGGTGCGCCCAGGCTGAATTCATGTAGCCCTCTGCCGCCTCAGACAGAGGTTCCCCCAGCTCAAAAGACTCTCCCCGTACGCAAAGCACATAAGCGGATGGAGGCTGACACTTCTGCACCTGCTCATAAACATGCAATACCGTTTCCGGACCCAGGGCGTGGGAGGTATGGGCAAAATCAGCTGCGGCCTTGATCGGCCCGAAACAATAGGGAGCGGGCGTACCACTACCCGCATCGATGAACAGGGCCAGGGATTTCTCTTCCAGATCCAGGGCATGCTCCACCTGTAACTGGAAATCCTCCACCAGCTCAAAACGAAAACCATTGGGTTGTTGAGGCAACCAGGCCTGCAGGCGCGCCATCAGGAGCGGCCCCAGGGCGTCATCGCCCCGACTGGGATTACCAATGGCAAAGATCACAACATCGGGCCGCATAGCTTTTTTATCCTCCCTCGACCCGATGTCTGACCTCACACCCCAACTGCCTTACCCCAATGTCGCGCAAAAGCTGCCATCTCCGTTGCGGGCCAGACGATCCAGCTCAGATCCTTGCGCATCCAGTAACTCCACTTCCAGAGGCATCTTGCCTAAGGCGTGGGTAGCGCAGGAAAGACAGGGGTCAAAAGCCCGGATGGCCACTTCAATGTGATTCAACAATCCTTCAGTTACTTCCCGACCATGCAGGTAACGCTTGGCCACATGGCGCACGGCCTCGTTCATGGCCTGATTGTTATTGGTGGTGGACACGATCAGATTGCACATGGTGACCAGATCATTCTCATCCACCTGATAGTGATGGAACAGGGTTCCCCGAGGTGCCTCGATGACCCCTACCCCCTCCTGCTGACGAGCGCCAGTGGCCATCAGCTCACTGCCGGTGATATCTGGATCGTGCAGCAGTTCCTTGATCACTTCCGCAGCGTGGAGCATTTCGATCATGCGGGTCCAATGGAAGGCCAGAGGCGCGTGCATGGGTGTGCCCCCCGCGTAATCCACAAACTCCCGCCGCTCCGCCTCGGCAAAGGGCGTGGGAATCTGGTTGCAGTTTTGCACCCGAGCCAGGGGCCCCACCTTGTACCAGCCCTTTTCCTTGCCCAGAGACTTGATGAAAGGGAATTTCATGTAGCTCCAGGACTTCACCTCTTCTTCCAGAATGCTGTCGTAGCTCTGGTAATCCACCCCATCGAAGATCAGATCCCCGTTGTCATCCTTGGCCCGCAGGCTGCCGTGATAGAAATCCAGATCCCCGTTGTGCCCCACGATGG
>QKDJ01000330.1 GCA_003252145.1 Azovibrio restrictus | reverse complement strand
GAATACACTCACCACCAGCCAGAGGCTTACCTAGCCCTGTGATAGACTCCGCGCCCGGTCCATAAACCAGGGTTTCAGGATAACGGGCCACCAACTCCGCCACGCCCCCCTGATGGTCCTGATGGTGATGGGTGATGAGGATGGCCTCCAATTGCAGCCCCTCTCGCTCCAACCAGGCCAACGCTGGTCCAGCCTCGCCGGGGTCCACCAGAGCAGCCCGACAGCCCTGATGCAGGCCCCAAATGTAATTGTCCCGGAATGCGGGAATCGCGGTAATCTCGAACATTCCGCAACTATTGTTTGAAGCGAACACGATGTCAATTCCCGGTCTGATCCAATGGCAGGATACCCCCCAGGGGCGTTATATCCTGGACTGGGAACAGACCAAGATGGATGCCGCTGTGGCTGACGTTTTCGGCTTCAACGCCCTGCAACTTGGGCTTCCCCAGCAGGACTATCTGCGCAGCAACCGAATTCCCATGCGGAGCATCCTGGGCAACACCCCGGGCACCCAGCTCCATTGTGACTTCACTCAACTCCCCATTGCTTCCCAGAGCGTGGATCTGGTGGTCCTGCCTCATGTGCTGGAGTTCTATCCGGATCCTCACCAGATTCTGCGTGAGGTGGAGCGTGTCCTGATTCCCGAGGGCCAGCTCTTCATTCTGGGCTTCAATCCCCTCTCCCTCTGGGGTCTGCGCCAGCAACTTCCCGGATGCCCCGGCGACTTTCCCTGGAATGGACAGTATCTGTCCATTCTGCGCCTGAAGGACTGGCTCAAACTGCTTAATTTCGAACTGGATCGTGGCGCCTTTGGTGCTTACGCTCCCCCCTGTAAAACCCAGAAATGGCTGCATCGGTGGCGTTTCATGGAATTGGCCGGAGACCGTTGGTGGGGCTTCGCTGGCAGCGTCTACATGATTCGCGCCATCAAACGGGTCCACGGCATGCGGCTGATCACGCCCAACTGGCGCACCCGCAAGCTGGGCGCCAAGGCCCTGACCACCATTGCCCGCAAGGAAAACCTGGATGGATGAAGTTGATATTTATACGGATGGTGCCTGCAAGGGCAATCCCGGCCCTGGGGGCTGGGGGGCACTGTTACGTTCCGGCACCCACGAAAAGGAGCTCTGGGGAGGTGAGCAGGACACCACCAACAACCGCATGGAACTGACCGCCGTCATTCGTGCACTAGAAGCCTTGAAGCGCCCGGTTCGGGCTCGGGTGCATACGGACTCGAAATATGTACAGCAAGGCATCAGTGAATGGATACATGGCTGGAAGCGCAATGGCTGGAAAACCGCCAGCAAGGCCCCGGTCAAGAATGCCGACCTGTGGCAGCAACTGGACAAGCTTACAGGCCAGCATCATCTGCAATGGCTGTGGGTCAAAGGCCACGCCGGACATCCGGAAAATGAGCGGGCTGATGCCCTGGCCAACCGGGGTATCGAGGACTTGAGAAAATGAGACAGATTTTTCTGGATACGGAAACCACGGGCCTGGACCACCGCCAGGGCCACCGCATCATCGAAGTAGCCTGTGTGGAACTGGAAAACCGCCGCCTGACAGGCCGTCACCTGCATCGCTATGTCAATCCCGAGCGTGAAGTGGACGCAGGTGCCATGGCCGTCCACGGCATCACCAACGAATTCCTGGAGGACAAACCCAAATTCCAGGTCATCGCCCAGGAACTGCAGGATTTCATCGCCGGTGCCGAATTGGTCATCCATAACGCCTCCTTCGACATCGGCTTCATGGACATGGAATTCGGGCGCCTGGAGATGCCCCTGACCCTTAAGGTCTGCGCTGGCGTCAAGGACACCCTGAAAATGGCCCGGGAACTCTACCCGGGCAAACGCAACAATCTGGATGCCCTGTGCGAGCGCTACCAGATCAGCAATGCCCACCGTACCCTGCACGGGGCCTTGCTGGATGCGGAGCTATTGGCCGAGGTTTACCTGGCCATGACCCGGGGTCAGGAAAGCCTGATCATGGATCAACCCGTCGCTGCCCAGACCACCCTTGAAGTCAGTAGCGGAACATCTCGCCAGGCCCGAGCACCGCTCGTGATCCGTCGTGCCGAAGGGGAAGATCTGGATACTCACCAGCAGGTGTTGGAAGGTATTCAAAAAGAAAGCAAAGGGGCCTGTTTGTGGCTCCAGGAGCCCGAAACGGCAGAGAATGCAGCCAGTGCCGCCTGACGACCGTTCCTGGTACAAAAATCCCTATCTGCTCCTGACCCTGACCGCCCTGTTCTGGTCAGGCAATATGGTATTGGGACGGGGTATCCGGGGAGACATTCCCCCCATTGCTCTGGCCTTCTGGCGCTGGATCATTGCCTTGGGCCTCACCCTTCCCTTTGCCCTGCCCCACTGGTCCCGGCAAAAGCATCTGCTCCAAGGCTACTGGGTACGCCTGATCATCCTCGGGCTGCTGGGCATTTCCGGGTACAACACCTTTGCCTATCTGGCCTTGCAAAGCACTACAGCCACCAATGCTGTCCTGCTCAATTCCTTCATCCCGGTAGCCACGATTGCCCTGGCCTGGTTGCTGTTCCACAAGCATTTGAGCCGCCTGGAGGGCATTGGAGTATTGACCTCACTGCTGGGTGCCTTGACCATCATCAGCCATGGTGACTTGGCCACCTTGATCCATCTGACCCTTAACGATGGAGACCTGTGGATGCTGGCCGCCGTACTGGTCTGGGCCTGCTACACCCTGGGTTTGCAATTCCGCCCTCCCGGTATACACCCCATGCTGTTGCTGGCGGTGCTGATTACCATCGGACTCCTGCTGCTCCTGCCTTTTTATCTCTGGGAGCTGTCTCGTGGAGCGACCATGCAGCTTCACTGGGGAAGCTTGATGGGACTGGCTTACGTGGGAATATTGCCCAGCTTCGTGGGCTACATTTTCTATAACCGTGGGGTTGCGGAGGTGGGGCCGGGCCGAGCCAGCCTGTTCATTCACCTGATGCCTGTATTTGGCACCCTTCTGGCCGCCCTGTTTCTGGATGAGCAACCGCTGCTCCACCACTTCATCGGTATTGCCCTGATTTTCCTAGGCATTGCCATGGCCACACGCAAAACTGCTCGCCAGGCATAAGGACTAAACCCTGCGGTTTAAAAGACTTATTTGAGCTGAACCTTTTGCGGTGCCAGCAGAGCTTCCAGGAGTCCCTCAGAAGCATCTTCCACCATGTCGATGACCACATCGAATCCATAACCCAATCCGTAATAGGGATCAGGCACTTCATCATCGTCGTAACTTTTGGCGAAATCCATGAAGAGATGGATCTTCTGATGCTTTTCCGGATCACTCATGCGCCGAAGGTTATCCAGATTGGTCTTGTCCATGGCCAGGATCAGATCAAAGTAATCCAAATCCTGGGGCGCCACCTTGCGTGCCCGCATCTGGGACAGGTCATAACCCCGAGTAGCCGCAGCTCGCTGAGTACGAGGATCAGGAGGCTCACCCACGTGGTACCCGTGCGTGCCAGCGGAATCCACCTCGAACCGGTTCTCCAACCGACGAGTTTGCAGCAACTTGCGAAAGACGCCCTCGGCAGTGGGGGAGCGGCAAATGTT
>QKDJ01000006.1 GCA_003252145.1 Azovibrio restrictus | reverse complement strand
CCCCGGTGGAATTCGATGATGGAGCGGCAGATGGACAAACCGATGCCCATGCCGTCAGGTTTGGTGGTGAAAAAGGCTTCGAAAAGCCGGGGGGCGGATTCCTGGCGCAGGCCGCAGCCCTGGTCCACCACCCGTACTTCCACTTCCCCAAGCTTGGGTTGAGCGAGGATCTGGATCTGGCGTTGTCCCGGGGGCGTGTCGTTCATGGCATCCATGGCGTTGCGGATCAGGTTCAGGAGCACCTGTTCCACCATCACCCGGTCCGCCTGTACCGGGGGCAGGGGGGCGGGACGGATGAAGTCGATGGCGATTCCCCGGGTCCGGGCGCTGGTCTCGCACAGGGCCAGGCTGTCCTCAATGACATTTTCCAGCTGGCAATGCTCGAGTTTGGGTTCGCTCTTGCGCACGAAGTCCTGGACCCGGCGGATGATTTCCCCTGCCCGCTGGGCCTGTAGGCTCAACTTCTGCAAGGCCGCCTGGATTTCTTCCGGTTGTCCCTTGCCATCCTGCAGTCGATTGGCGCAGCCGATGGCATAGCTGGCAATGGCGGCCAGAGGCTGGTTGAGTTCATGGGCCAGGGTGGAGGCCATTTCTCCCATGGTCACCAGGCGCGAGGTGAATTGCAGTTTTTCCTGCTGCTGGCGTGCCAACTCTTCTGCCCGGCGTTTTTCCGTCACGTCCAGCACCGAGCCCATCCAGCCCGTATGTTGGCCATTGCCATCAATCAACGGGGCCTCATAAACCAAGGCCCGGAAGGGTGAGCCATCCTTGCGGCGGAAATTGATTTCAAAACCGTCGCTGGGGGCCTGGCCTGTCAATACTGCATGGTTGAGGGCCATGGTTTCCTTGATTTCGTCCTGGTCCCAGTAAGGCATGGGGGGCAGGTGCCCGATCAACTCCTCCGCAGAAAAACCGGTCATGCGACAGAAGGCGGGGTTCACATAGATGATCCGACCATCCAGGTCCCGGGCCCGCATGCCGGCCGTGAGTGAATCTTCCATGGACTGGCGGAAGGCGTGCTCTTGTCGCAGGGCGGCTTCCACGATCAGGCGCTTGCGAATCAGCTTGCGAATGGCCCAGAGGCTCCAGAAGACACCCAGAGCCAAGGCAATGATGGCGACAGCCAGGATGCGTTGTACCGAGTTGTCCTGGTTGTGATAAGCCGTGACTTCCAGGGCTGTGCCGTAGCCTGGCGGGTCGAGAGGAAGCCGGTAATTGAGGCTGGGGGTGCCACTTACCTTTGATTTGGAGGCAAATTCGTTGCCGTTGTCGTCCACCAGACGGACCAGGTATTTCTCGGCAAACCACCAGGGCACCTGATTGCGCAGCAGAATGTCCAGGTCGAATTCAGCCAGTAAAAACCCGGTGAAGCGCCGATGGCTGGAAATGGGAACGAGCAGGGTCTGGCGGGCTCCTTCCTGGCCCAGAGTGGGGCGTCCGTAACTGGGGCGGCCCAGGGCTTTGGCCTGATCGTACATGTCCTTGTACTCGGATTTAGTCGGAGTGGCCGAGAGTGCGGGCAGCGTGTCTACCAGCTGGAACTGGTCATCCATCAGGATCAGGCGGGTTAGTTCCGGAGTGTTTTTCAAGAGATGTAATCCCCTGACGCGAAACAGTTTTTGATTGCCTTCCTGGCCCATGTCCAGGGCCAGTTGCTGCAGCTGGTTTTCATTGCCGGAGAAATGAAAGCGCAGATTTTGCTCCAGCCAGAGCACGTCGCCGATCAGGGCTGTACGCTGTTCATCCTGGTCATTGCGATGCAGCATCCAGAGCAGGGCCACAATGGCGACGACCAGCAGCACTACCCCGAGTTTGGGTAGGGCCAGCATCCAGCTGATACGGGCTGGGGCGGGCGGCGGGTGAGGGCTGGAGGTGGGGATGGGTAGCTGCATGGGGCGTGATCTTATCTCATGAAAACTGCGGCTTTCCACAATACCGAGGGCCGTAATACTTTGGACATAATCTTTGCCGCACGCAGACATATTGCGAGCACGGAGTCATTTGGGCCGCAAAATCGGCCTCTTGGCTTTGTTCAAATCTAAATGTTGGAGGAGATAACATGAAAATTTCTTCGCTGCTGTTCGGCCTGCTGGCCTGCACCTTTGCTGCTACTGCTGCAGCCGAGCCTGTTGTCATCAAGTTCAGCCACGTGGTTGCCCAGGATACCCCCAAGGGCAAGGCTGCTGATTTCTTTGCCAAGCGCGCTGGCGAGCTGACCAAGGGCAAGGTGAAGGTTGAGGTTTATCCCAACAGCACCCTGTACAAGGACAAGGAAGAGATGGAAGCTCTGCAACTGGGCGCCGTCCAGATGCTGGCTCCTTCCCTGGCCAAGTTCGGCCCCCTGGGTGTGCGTGAGTTCGAAGTATTCGACCTGCCCTACATCTTTGATGGTTACGCCGATCTGCATAAGATTACCACTGGTCCTGTGGGCGCAAGCCTGCTGGCCAAGCTGGAACCCAAGGGTGTGAAGGGTCTGGCTTTCTGGGACAACGGTTTCAAGTCCTTCTCCGCCAATAGCCCCATCAACATGCCTGCCGACCTGAAGGGCAAGAAGATGCGTATCCAGTCCTCCAAGGTGCTGGAAGAGGAAATGCGTGCCATGGGCGCCATTCCTCAGGTGATGGCCTTCTCCGAGGTGTATCAAGCCCTGCAAACCGGTGTGGTTGATGGTACTGAAAACCCCATCTCCAACCTGCAAACCCAAAAGATGCATGAAGTGCAAAAGCATCTGTCCCTGACCGAGCATGGTTATCTGGGTTATGCCGTGATCACCAACAAGAAGTTCTGGGAAGGTCTGCCTGCCGATGTGCGTGGTCAGCTGGAACAGGCTATGAAGGAATCCACCGAATACGCCAACAAGATTGCCAAGGAAGAGAACGAGCGTTCCCTGGATATCGTGAAGAAGTCCGGCAAGACCGAGATTCATACGCCGACTCCTGAAGAAAAGCTGGCTTTCAAGCGCGCTCTGGTGCCGGTGCACAAGAAGATGGAATCCCGGATTGGTGCTGATCTGATTCAGTCCATCTACAAGGAAACCAACTTCGATCCCTCCAAGCTCTGATTCCTGCATCTGGAAGAACGCCCGTGCTCCGAAAGGAGGCGGGCGTTTTTTGAAGGAGACTCCCCATGATCAAGATTCTCGATCGCCTGGAAGAGATCATCATCGGCAGCCTGATGGCTGTGTCGACGATCATCATCTTCATCTCGGTCGTCCACCGCTACATGTCCGGCTATGCCATTCCCGGACTGCAGGACTGGCTGTTATCCATCAACCTGGGCTGGGCTCAGGAACTCTGCATCATTCTTTTCGTCTGGATGGCCAAGTTCGGCGCTGCCTATGGCGTGCGTACAGGTATTCACGTGGGTGTGGACCTGCTGCTCAACAAGCTGGGTGGGACGCCGCGTGCCGTGCTGATTCAGATTGGCCTGGTCTGTGGGGTGCTCTTCACCGGACTGATTGGCTATTTTGGCGCCACCTTCGTGTGGGAAAACGGTATGGCCTATGAGTACTACTCGCTCATGGGTGTTGAAAACAGTGATTTCTTTGAAGGGCCGACGACTCCTGACCTGGAGTGGCCGACCTGGATGGT
>QKDJ01000339.1 GCA_003252145.1 Azovibrio restrictus | reverse complement strand
ACCCCTACATTCCTCACGAATCCGTGAAGTTGATCGGCGTGGAAGCGGCCGGAGAGGGGATCGAGACCGGTCGTCACGCGGCACCCTTGACCGCCAATGCCAAGGCTGGTGTGCTGCATGGCAACCGTACCTACCTGATGCAGGACGAAAACGGCCAGATCATCGAAACCCATTCCATTTCCGCCGGCCTGGACTATCCCGGCGTGGGGCCCGAGCATGCCTGGCTCAAGGATTGTGGTCGGGCCGAGTATGTGGCCGTGACCGACAGCGAAGCCCTGCAGGCCTTCCATGACCTGTGTCGCTTTGAAGGCATCATTCCCGCCCTGGAGTCCTCCCATGCCCTGGCCCAGGCCATGAAAATGGCGCCCAGCCTGTCCAAGGACAAGGTACTGCTGGTCAATCTCTCCGGTCGGGGAGACAAGGACATGCACACCGTGGCCGAAAAATCCGGAATCAAATTCTGATCATGTCCCGTATCAAAACCACTTTTGACAGTCTGCAGGCCCAGGGCCGCAAGGCGCTTATTCCCTTCTTCACGGCAGGTTTTCCCAGTGTGGAGCTGACCGTCCCCCTGATGCACACCCTGGTGGAATCGGGTGCGGACATCATCGAACTGGGGGTTCCCTTTTCCGATCCCATGGCGGATGGCCCCACCATCCAGCGCTCCTCGGAAAAGGCTCTGGCCAATGGCATGAACCTGCGCAAGGTGCTGGAAGCCGTGGCCAATTTCCGGGCCGACAACTGCGATACGCCTGTGGTGCTCATGGGCTATGCCAATCCCATCGAAGCCATGGGTCTGGAAAACTTTGCCAAGGCAGCGCTGGATGCCGGCGTGGACGGGGTGCTGGTGGTGGACTATCCACCGGAAGAATCCGAGGAATTTTCCCGGGTGCTCCTGTCCCAGTCCCTGGATCCTATTTTCCTGCTGGCGCCCACCTCTTCCCAGGAGCGCTTCGAGCAGGTGGGCCGCCTGGCCCATGGTTATGTCTACTACGTGTCCCTCAAAGGGGTAACCGGTTCCGGTTCCCTGAATCTGGATGAAGTGGCCCAGCGTATTCCCGGAATCCGGGCAGCCGTGGGCCTGCCCGTGGGCGTGGGCTTCGGTATCCGTGATGCAGCCACTGCCGGGCGCATGGCGGCCATTGCCGATGCGGTGGTGGTGGGGAGCCGCATCATCGAGGAGCTGGAAAATGCCCCCGCTGGGCAGGAATGTGCGCAAGTTGCAGCCCTGGTGCAGTCCCTGCGCCAAGGTATGGATAGTGTCGGGAGTTAATTCATGAGCTGGCTCAATAAACTGTTGCCCCCCAAGATCAATCGCGATGGAGGCCCCCGCAAATCCAGTCTGCCCGAAGGGCTGTGGAGCAAGTGTCCCTCCTGTGAGTCCGTGCTCTACGCCACGGATCTGGACAACAATCAGCAGGTCTGCCCCAAGTGCGGCCACCACAACCGGCTCAAGTCCCGGGAGCGTCTGGATCTGCTGCTGGACGCGGAAGGGCGTCTGGAAATCGGTGCCGAGGTGCAGCCCACCGATACCCTGAAGTTCAAGGACAGCAAAACCTACCCGAACCGCATCAAGGATGCCACTCAGAGCTCCGGTGAGACGGACTCCCTGGTGGTGATGCAGGGGGCTATCAAGAGCCTGCCCGTAGTGGTGGCCTGTTTTGAGTTTGACTTCATGGGCGGTTCCATGGGTTCCGTGCTGGGCGAGCGCTTTGTACGCGGTGTCCGGGTGGCCCTGGAGCAGAATATTCCCTTCATCTGCATTACCGCTTCCGGTGGCGCCCGCATGCAGGAAGGTCTGTTTTCCCTGATGCAGATGGCCAAGACCACGGCAGCTCTCACCAAGCTGGCGGAGCAGCGTCTGCCCTTCATTTCCATCCTTACCGATCCCACCATGGGTGGCGTGTCCGCCTCCTTCGCCTTTGTGGGCGATGTGGTCATGGCCGAACCCGGTGCCCTGATCGGCTTTGCCGGTCCCCGGGTGATCGAACAGACCGTGCGGGAAAAGCTGCCGGAAGGCTTCCAGCGTTCCGAGTTCCTGCTGGAAAAGGGTGCCATCGACATGATCGTGGATCGCCGCGAAATGCGGGACCGCCTGGCCAAACTGCTGGCCATGTTGCAAAAACTGCCTGCCGCCGCATGAGTCCTGCCCAAATCAGCCAGCCCACGGATCTGCCGGGCTGGCTGACCTATCTGGAAAGCTTGCATCCCAAGGGTCAGGCGGGTATCGAGCTGGGTCTGGAGCGGGTGCGCCAGGTCAGCGCTGCCCTGGGGCAGCAAGCCTTTTGCCCCATCATCACCGTGGGTGGCACCAACGGCAAGGGCTCCAGTGTGGCTTACCTGGAATCCATCCTGAGTCGGGCCGGCTATCGGGTGGGCTGCTATACCTCTCCCCATTTGCTCCATTACAACGAACGGGTGCGCGTCAGCGGCCAGTCCGTGACGGATGCAGACCTGTGCGCGGCCTTCACCCAGGTGGAAGCCGTCCGTCAGGCTGCAGGCAATATCTTTCTCACCTATTTCGAATTCGGCACCCTGGCGGCCTGGCAGGTATTCAAGGCTGCGGCCTGCGAAGTGCTGGTGCTGGAAGTAGGCCTGGGGGGACGCCTGGACGCAGTGAACCTCTACGATCCCGATGTGGCCCTGGTGACCACTGTGGATCTGGATCACATGGACTGGCTGGGGCCGGATCGGGAATCCATCGGCTTTGAAAAAGCCGGCATTTTCCGGGCTGGCAAACCCGCCCTTTGTGGCGATGCAGAACCGCCTGCCAGCCTGCTGGCCCGGGCTGAGGAATTGCAGGCGCCACTCCTGATCATGGGGCGGGATTTTGGTTTCCAGAAGGATGACGAAAACCGCCTGCAATGGCGCTACTGGGGCCGCCGTGCCGATGGCAGCCTGCAGCGCCGCAGTCTGGCCTATCCGAGTTTGCGGGGCGGCGTCCAGTTACGCAATGCTGCCCAGGTGATTGCTGCTCTGGATGTATTGGCGCCCCTGTTGCCGGTGACCATGCAGGCCATACGCGAAGGCCTGATTCATGCGGATATTCCCGGTCGTTTCCAGGTGCTGCCCGGCCGTCCGGCCATTGTGCTGGACGTAGGCCACAATCCTCAGGCTTTGGGCGTGCTGGCCGAGAACCTGGGCACCATGGGCTTCTTTGATAACACCTATGCCGTGCTGGGCATGCTGGCCGACAAGGATGTGGCGGGCAGTATTCGTGCCCTGCAGGGCAAGGTCGGTCACTGGTTTCTGGCGACTCTGGAAGGGCCTCGGGGCCTTTCGGCCGAAGCGCTGGCCGAGCAGGTTTGTAAGGCGGACCCAGGTGTGGGCTACAGCTGTTACGAAAGCCCTGGGCTTGCCCTTGCTGCAGCGCAAAAACAAGCGGGCGAAAATGATAGAATTCTCGCCTTCGGATCCTTTTACACGGTTGCCGATGCCCTCAGGGCCTTGGGCCGGGGATGAGCGATAAACCGTTCTAGCCGTATTGGGGCCTGCAGGGCCAAGGAACATCCTGAGCATGATTGACGCCGACGACGTTCAGTTGCAGATCAAGAAAAAGGCACGCCGCCGCCTGGTGGGTGCCATCGCCTTTGCCGCCTT
>QKDJ01000127.1 GCA_003252145.1 Azovibrio restrictus | reverse complement strand
GGGAATAGCTGCCCGGCAGCTCCACGACCTCCACTTCCCGCCCCTCATGGGTCAGCGTACCGCTCTTGCGCTCCACCGTGACACCTGGCCAGTTACCCACCCGTTGGCGGGCGCCAGTCAAAGCATTGAACAGGGTCGTCTTGCCACAATTTGGATTACCCACCAGACCGATGGTCAGTCGTTTTGCCATTTGCTTGGTTCCCGTTGTCACAGCATCATCCTTCCAGCACATCCACCAACAGAGCTGCAGCCTCCTGCTGGCGCAGGCTCAGGGAAAAACCTCGTACAGCAATTTCCACCGGGTCCCCCATGGGGGCTACCCGGGTCACCCGGAACTCGGTTCCCGGCGTCAGCCCCATGGACAACAGTTTCTGCCGATAAGCACGGTCACCGCCCTCCTTGGAAAAGCCGGATACCCGGGCCGATTGCCCCACTTTCAGTTGCTGCAAACTGCTAGCCATCTTCATCCTTTCCACCCTCAAAGGAGGGTGACCAAAATCTTTTGGGCCATGGCATGACCCAGAGCCAAGCGGGCATGCCCCACGGCTACCACCAGGTGCTCACCTTCTCGCTGCATCACCTGTAACTCGCAACCGGGCACCACGCCCATTCCAGCGAGACGCTTTTCCGTCTCTCCTCCCCGGGAAAATCCAGCTACTCGTACTCGGTCACCTGGATTCACGAAAGGCAAAGGCATGGGCGCCGCATTCATGGACGAACTCCTGAGATACGAACTTCGCTCTCAAAGCCTTGCACCAGGGCCCGATCAGGCACCAATAAGCCTCGGAAAGATTTCATAGGAAATACCTTCGTGAATGATTTGCACTGATGATAACACTCAAATGATAACAACTATCATTCGTTACATTATCACCAACATCTGCTTTGCCTCGTCGTTACTGGTGCCAACTTGGATTTAGGTAGGTGGCCAGACTTTGGTCCTATTGACAGCCATGAAATTAACGAGAATTATTCTCGTTAATGAGCATTGACGGCTCACTCAATTCCTTGCTTGATCCTAGGAGTCCTCATGGAACCACCTATTTCGCTAACTATCAGCTCCCGCCGGCACAAATCCCACTGCCCCATCGTTGGCGTCTGTTTCGATCTCAAAAAGATCCGACAACTGGTCAGTCGGGTGATGGTGACCGATCACCAAACCTCGGATTTTGAAATACATGTAACAGCGGTCAAGGAGTGTGGACAACGCAGTCCTCTCTCGGAACTGCTACAGAAAGAACTGGAACGTCAATTTTCACTGGAAATACAGCGCACCAAATCCCTGAAAGATAGTGAAGCACTGGCCGCCCGTTGGCGTGCAGCACTGGAAATCAAGGATGTGGCCGGCCCCCTTTGGGCCTTGCTTACCCATCCTCGTTGTACACCGGAATTGCAGCAGCGTATTTATGGCGACATCCACATGTTGCAACATCAAGTGGGCGCAGGAGACCGGGCTGATTTAGCTCAGCTACGCCACCTGCAGGACGAACGAAGCAAACTCAAGGAAGCCCTCGCCCAGCAACAGCAGAAGATTTCGGAACTGCACCATCAGCACGCCCGGGAGCTAGAACAACTGCGCACTGAACTCGCCCTGGCTCGCGAAAACGGCCTGCGCCAGGAACAGGCTGCCGCCCGTTATCTGGGTGAGGCGGCTGAATTACAGCAAATGCTCGAACAGCAAGGCGCCTCCATCCCCCTCTCCCGCCGCCTGCAACAGTCTGAAGCCCGCTACACAGCCCTACGTGCCCGCACTGGCGAACTGGAAAACCAAGTGGAGCGCCTGCATCGGGAAAACCGACAACTGGCTCAAATTGCCCTGCGCCCCCATTCATGCAACACATCAGCCGAAAGTGAAGTTTGCCCCCAGGACCCTGCGCTGAATGGCCGCAGCGTCCTGTGCGTGGGAGGCCGCACCGGTAATGCCCGCCAATACAGGGACCTGGTGGAAGGCCTGGGAGGACGCTTTCTCCACCACGATGGCGGTCTTGAAGCCAGCATCGCCCAACTGGAAGGCTCCATTTCCGCTGCCGATGCCGTCATCTGCCAGGCAGGCTGCATCAGTCACAACGCCTACTGGCGGGTCAAGGAATACTGCAAACGAACAGGAAAGCCCTGTCTATATCTGAAAACCACTGGCCTGAGCAGCTTCGTCCGGGGTCTTGAGCATCTGGCCAACCGAGACACCGAAACCCATGTATCCCCCGAAAGGATCGTCTGATGAATGCCCGCCTCCCTTTAAATGCGCCCAAGCTCAATGCCTACGAGCTCCATCCCCATGAAATTCTCGATCTGGCCCTGCAGGGCGAATGCGGCGTGGAGTACCAACCCCTGGTTTCCGCCAGCACGGAACGGGTGATCGGACACGAGGCCCTCGCCCGCTTCTACACCAAATCAGGAGCATCCATTGCCCCGGACACCCTGTTCGAGCGCCTGCATGTGGAACCTTTGCTGCTCTATCACCTGGAATGCATGGCCAAACGTACTCAGCTTGCCCATGCCCCTGAGGAAGGTCTGCTATTCCTGAACCTGGATCCGGATAGTTACGAACAAGGAGACAGGGAGGAGGCCAGCAGCAATGTCTTTCTCGACCTGCTGGAAGAAAGCGGCATCAAGGACCGGGTGATCGTGGAAATCATCGAAAACCTGGCAGTCCGGGATGTACTCCTGTCCCGCCGCATGATCGATGCCCTCTCAGCCTGGGATATGAAAGTCGCCATGGACGACCTGGCCGTATCCCGGGGACTCATTTCCTTTGGTTCCCTGGCGGATGCCACCTATCTCAAGTTCGACATGTCCTGGCTGGGTGAGCAAGGCCATCCTCGACGGGAAGAAATCCTGCGCTGGTCCCTGTCGGCCGCCCATGCCATGTCCGTCATGACCGTCCTGGAGGGCGTGGAAACCGAGCAGGATCTGGCCTTCGCTCGCAAACATGGGTTCGATCTGGTGCAGGGTTTTCGCTACCGGGATCAGTTTCGCCAATGGCGCCCATAAATCCCTACTTAAAAACATAGAAAAGCAGTTGACGACAACTCATACAACAACAATAATACAAACCATTCTTATTTGCATGACTGTCACGGAAATGGAACAGCCCATGAACACAACCGAACTTCAGTCTAAAGACAGCACCGCTGTAGCACTTACTAACTATGTGCAACTGGATACCCGCGACATTTTCCAGAATGGCGTGCGCCAGGTGGAAATCGTCCATGGTGAAGCGCGGTACTCCCTGCGGCTGACCCGTGAAAACAAACTGATTCTGACCAAGTAAGCACCATGATGCGTACCGGTTCATCCGTCTCCGTTGTTGCACTCTCGTTGGTTGAGCCAGCCGGCGCCAGCCAGACCTTTTTTGAGAGTGCCTCCGGAACAAACAAACTGGCACGCTTATTTCATAGCACCATCCAACCCCACGAAACAGGAGTCTGATTCATGTACGTATGCGTCTGCCAAGGCGTTACTGAACGCCAGATTCACGAAGCTGCACGTCAGGGAGTCAGCCGCCTGAAGGAGCTACGGCAGCAACTGGGCGTCACCCAAGACTGCGGCCGCTGCGCCTCCTGTGCCCATACCTGCCTGAAGGAAGCCCGTAAGGCCCATCAGGAACAGCAACTCCGTTACGTGCCTCACGCCTCGGGAGAGAACGGCCTAGCCGCAGCAGCCTAAGCCCGAGACTACCCTGTGGGGATTGTCGTAATCCCCACAATCCTCCTCCAGACATTTCCTGTGCAAAACAGGAAATGGAACTGTCTTTTTGTCGTCGGAAATTCGTAGTAACCTGTGGTGGCAAGTCATATCTCAGGAGCCCACCATGCAAGGCGACAAACAAGTCATCAAGCTACTCAACAAGCAGCTCACCCACGAGCTGACCGCTATCAACCAGTATTTCCTCCACGCCCGTATGTACGACAACTGGGGCCTTGAGCGCCTCGGCAAGATTGAGTACAAGGAATCCATCGAGGAGATGAAGCACGCCGACAAGCTGATCGAGCGCATCCTGTTCCTGGAAGGCCTGCCCAATCTCCAGAACCTGGACAAGCTGCTTATCGGCGAAAACGTGCCCGAGTGCATTCAGGGTGACCTGAAGCTGGAAAAGACCTCCCACACGACCCTCAAGGAAGGTATCGCCTACTGTGAATCCGTCAAGGATTACGTTTCCCGGGAACTGCTGGATCACATCCTGGAAGAAACGGAAGAGCACATCGACTTCCTGGAAACTCAGCTGGAACTGATCGAGAAGGTCGGCATCCAGAACTATCTCCAGTCCCAGATTCACGAAGAAGACTAATTCCTCATTGGCCAGCCAATCCACCTGGACCAGCCAGTTGCCATTACCCCATTTAATTACGAGAGGGAGCATGCCATGAAAGGCGACAAGAAGATCATTCAGCGTCTCAACCAACTGCTGGCCGGTGAGCTGACGGCCATTGACCAGTATTTCCTGCACGCCGAGATGTACAAAAACTGGGGCCTCAACCGCCTCTTCGAGCGGGTTAACCACGAAATGGAAGATGAGCGGGAACACGCCCGGGCCCTGATCGCCCGCATCCTCTTCCTGGAAGGCACCCCCAACCTGACCAAGCGTGATGCCCTGAATATCGGCAAGGATGTTCCTTCCATGCTAACTAGCGATCTGGATGTGGAATATTCCGTGGTGAAGAATCTCAAGGAAG
>QKDJ01000100.1 GCA_003252145.1 Azovibrio restrictus | reverse complement strand
CCTGGCTGCTCACCCCCATCCTCTGGGCCGGGATGCTGGCTGCCTGCCGCCGCAGCAGCCAGGACGGCGCGCCCCTGCTGGAAGATCTTTTTGCCGGATTCCGCAGCGAAGCCAGTGGTCTGGTGATTCTGGGGGCCCTGTACATGGGCGCCTTTCTCGCCCTGCTTTTGCTGCTCGTACTGATTGGTGGCGGCTCCCTCCTGGGAGGCATGATGCTGCCCTCCATGGGCATGGGTGTAGGCATGGGCGTGGCCATGGGCGGCATGGCTCTGTTGCTGCTGTTGGCGCTGGCCCTCCTGATTCCCGTCACCATGGCTTTCTGGTTTGCCCCGGCCATGGTGCTGTTTCATCGCATGGCGCCGGTGGCGGCCCTCCAGGCCAGCTTTCACGCCTGCGCCAAGAACTGGCTGTCCTACTCGGTATTCGGCCTGTTGCTGTCCATCATGCTGTTTTTTGCCATCCTGCCCCTGGGGCTGGGACTTCTGGTGCTGATTCCCGTCAGTTTCGGCGCCGCCTATGCCTCCTACCGGGATATTTTCATCACGACCTAGATGTTCATCATTCATCAATTCCCCATGCGGAGCCTGCCATGCAGGCCCTGAAACTCCCCGCCGCCAGTGGCTGGCAGTGGCTCACCCAGGGCTATGCCCTGTTCCGCCGTCAGCCCGCCTTGATCGGCCTGATGGTCATGAGCTACTGGATGAGCCTGGTGATCTTCAATGTGCTCCCCTTCATCGGCCCCATCGTAGCCTCCCTGGTGATGCCCGCCCTGTCCGTGGGGGTCATGACCGCCTGCCGCAATCTGGACCGGGGCCTGCCCGTAACCCTGGACCTGTTCCTGCGCCCCCTCAAGGAAAGCCCCAAGCCTTTGATGGCCCTGGGTGGCATCTACCTGCTCTACACCCTGTTCGCCCTCTCCATCGCCAGCCTGGCCGATGGGGGTGGGCTGATGCAGGCAGTGCAAGCCGGCAAGCCCCTGGACGAATCCACGCTGGACGAGGGCGGCCTGCTGATGGCGGCCCAGGTCCTGCTGTTGCTCATGGCCCCCATTCTCATGGCCTACTGGTATGCCCCGGCCCTGGTAGCCTGGCATCAGCTCTCCATTGGCAAGGCTTTGGTTTTCAGCTTCATCGCCTGCCTGCGCAACTGGCGCGCCTTTCTGGTCTACGGGTTGGCCCTGGTCGGCGTAGGCGCCCTGCTGCCGGGCTTCGTGGTGGGCGTGATCAGCGGACTGTTCCCGGAAATGGGCAGCATCGTCACCTCCCTGGTGACCCTGCCCCTGATCATGGTGTTGGCCCCCACGGTCTTCGCCAGTTTCTACATCAGCTATCGGGACGTGTTCGTGGTGACCGAGCACATTTCCGAGCATGCCTGAGACCCTGGGCCCGCTCGGTATTTTCGGTGGCACCTTTGACCCGGTGCACCTGGGGCATCTGCGCCTCGCCGAAGAGGCCCGGGAAGCACTGGGACTGGCAACCGTGCGCTGGATTCCCGCTGGCCAGCCCCCACACCGGAACAGCCCGAAAATTTCAGGTGCCCATCGCCTGGCCATGGTGCAGGCGGCGGTCGCCGACAATCCGGCCTTCCAGGTGGATGGGGCAGAGGTGAGCAGCACAGCGCCCAGCTACACCATTCACACCCTGGAACGACTACGGCAGGAAGTGGGTCCCCAACGTCCCCTGATCCTGTTGCTGGGCGCCGATGCCTTTGCCGGCCTGGCCACCTGGTATCGCTGGCAGGATTTGCTGAAGCTGGCCCAGCTGGCCATCTTGCATCGTCCCGGCCACCCTCTGGATGAAAAGGCCCTGGCACCGGAACTGAACGCCTTGCTGAAAGCCCACCGGGCTCACGACGCACCAGTCCTCGCCAGCGCTCCAGCCGGTAAAATCCTGTCCCTGCCTATGACCCAGTTGGACATTTCCGCCACCCATATTCGGGAACTTCTGGCCTCGGGGCGAAGTCCCCGTTATTTGCTGCCTCCGGCAGTTCTCGACTATATTCAACAACACCAGCTTTACAGAAACCCCTGATGGAACTCCGCAAACTACAGAAAATCGTCGTCGACGCCCTTGAAGACATCAAAGGCAAAGACATTGAAGTCATCAACACCACCAAGCTCACTTCCCTGTTCGACCGTATCGTCATCGCCTGCGGTGACTCCAATCGACAGGTCAAGTCTCTGGCCCGTAATGTCCAGGACAAGGTGCGCGAAGCCGGCGGAGAAGTCATTTCCGTGGAAGGCGAAGAAACCGGCGAATGGGTGCTGGTGGATCTGGGCGATATCGTGGTGCATGTGATGCAACCCGCCGTGCGCAGCTACTACAACCTGGAAGAGCTGTGGCAAACCACCCCGGGACGTCGCAAGAAGGCCCTGGAAGACGGGGCTGACGATCAAGCGGCCGCATGAGGCTTTCCATCCTGGCCGTAGGCCACAAGCAACCGGACTGGGTCCAGGAGGGTTGCCAGGAATACTTAAAGCGCATGCCCCGGGAACTGCCCACCAGCGTGGTGGAAATAAAGCCCGAACCCCGGGGCTCGAAAACCCGGGAGCAATTGCAGGCCGCTGAGAAGACCCGCATCCTGCAAGCCTCCGGTGATGGCGTCAGGATCGTGGCCCTGGATGAGAAGGGCACCGACCTGACCACCAAGAAACTGGCTGAACGCCTGGAAGTCTGGATGCAGGATGGCCGGGACACGGTGCTGCTGATCGGCGGCGCCGACGGTCTGGACGGGGAACTCAAAACCCGGGCCGACGAGATGATCCGTCTGTCCAGCCTGACCCTGCCCCACGGCATGGCCCGCCTGCTGCTGTGCGAACAGTTGTACCGGGCCATGAGTCTAATCAAGAACCATCCCTACCACCGGGAATAACCGGGGAATGACCGGCATGAACCTGACCTCCGGCACACAACGCATCTACCTGGCCTCCCGCAGCCCCCGGCGCCGGGAACTGCTGAACCAGATCGGCGTGCACTTTGACACCCTGATCTTTCGCACCGGCAACCGGGCTGACCCGGAAACCGATGAAAGCCCCCTGCCCGGCGAAGCCGCCGACACCTACGTCCTGCGCCTGGCCAAGGCCAAGGCCGAACACGGACAACGTTTAATTGCCTGGCGCAAGCTCATGCCTCAGCCGGTCCTGTCAGCCGACACCACGCTAGAAGTGGATGGCCAGATCATCGGCAAGCCGGTGGATGCCACTGATGCCATCGCCATCCTGAAACGCCTCTCGGGCCGCACCCATCGGGTGCTCACCGGTGTCGCCGTGGATTATCAGAACCAGGTGGAAACCGTCCTGAGCATTTCCGAAGTCCGTTTCCGGGAACTGGACGAAGCGGAAATCCGCCAGTACGTGGCCAGCGGCGAGCCCATGGATAAGGCCGGCGCCTATGGCATCCAGGGTCGGGCCGGCCTGTTCGTGGAGCATATCTCCGGCAGTTACACGGGCATCATGGGCCTGCCCCTGTGCGAAACTGGAGCGCTACTGAAATCCCTTGGCTATCACTTCAGCTAAATAAATTTTCGCAAAGCCAGTCGGCTGCCTGATCCGCACCATGGGTCGGGAATCCGGGCCTCGGAGGCTGACCCCAGAGGGTCTCCAGCTCCGCT
>QKDJ01000311.1 GCA_003252145.1 Azovibrio restrictus | reverse complement strand
GGCTTCATCTCCGCTGTGGCTTTTGCCACCATTCTGGCTGTTGTGGCCGGTCTGACCCTGTCCGGTGCTTCCGCTGTGTCCCATGACCTGTACGCCACAGTGTTCAAGGGCGGTAAGGTTGACTCCGCCTCTGAACTGAAGGTGTCCCGGATTACCACCCTGTGCCTGGGTTTTGTGGCTGTGATTCTGGGTATCGCTTTTGAAAAGCAGAACATTGCTTTCATGGTGTCCCTGGCCTTCGCCATCGCCGCTTCCGCCAACTTCCCCGTGCTGTTCCTGTCCGTGCTGTGGAAGGGCTGTACCACCCGCGGTGCTGTGATTGGTGGTTTCCTGGGTCTGGCCTCTTCCGTGCTGCTGACCATCCTGTCTCCCTCCATCTGGGAGGCTGTGCTGGGTAACGCCAAGGGTACGGCTCTGTTCCCCTACACCTCTCCTTGCCTGTTCTCCATGACCATTGGTTTCGTGGGTATCTGGCTCTTCTCCATCATGGATAAGAGTGCTCAGGCCGAGCAAGAACGTGCCGCTTACCCTGCCCAACAGATTCGTTCTGAAACGGGTCTGGGTGCAGCTGCCGCCTCTGCTCACTGAGAGCTAAAGGACTGACTAAAAGCCCGGGGATTTTTCCCCGGGCTTTTTTCATGACATAGCTCAAAAAGAAGCATGACGTGATGCTGCGCTGCGGTAACCGCAACACGGGTGATTTGATAAACTCTAGCGATTTGGTGGGAAGCTTCGGCGAGCGCCAAAAAAAGACGGTAGGGAGCAATCCAGTGCAGGACAGAATGCTCCCCGAGTTCCGGGAACCGGAACTCCGTGACCAAAAGGAGAACAGCGGGATTGAGTTTATGTTTCCCGTCTGACATAAAGCTTACAAATCAAAAAAATAACGAGGGCCCATGCGTATTCTGATTGCCGAGGACGACCAGATCATTGCCGACGGCCTATGCCGTACCCTGCGCCATAGCGGCTACGCCGTAGACTGTGCGGGCAATGGGCTGGATGCAGAAACCGCGCTGCTCAACTATCACTACGATCTGCTGATCCTGGATCTGGGCCTGCCCAAGATGAACGGTCTGGAGGTGCTGAGGCGCTTGCGTTCCCGGGATTCGCAGCTACCGGTGCTGATTTTGACCGCACTGGATGGTACGGGGGACCGGGTCAAGGGTCTGGACTTGGGGGCTGATGACTACATGGGTAAGCCCTTTGATCTGGCCGAGGTGGAAGCGCGGGTAAGGGCCCTGACCCGACGCTCGTCCGGTACAGCGCCGGTGGTTCAGCATGGGGCCCTGACCTATGATCAAGTGGGGCGTGTGGCCACAGTGAACGGGCAGTCCCTGGATCTTTCGGCGCGTGAGTTGGGCTTGCTGGAAATTATGTTGTCCAGAGTTGGGCGTTTGGTGAGCAAGGATCAATTGGTGGACCATCTCTGCGGCTGGGGTGAAGAGGTGAGTCACAATGCGATCGAGGTGTATATCCACCGGCTGCGCAAAAAGGTGGAGCCAGCGGGAGTGAAGATCGTCACGGTACGAGGGTTGGGATACTGCCTTGAAAAACCCGCCGAAGACGCCCAGGTCGGGGGATAGTCAGCGCTCCCTGTTCGGGGAGATTCTGGACTGGATGCTGGCGCCACTGTTGTTTGTGTGGCCCATCAGCATCGCGTTAACCCATTACTTCGCCAACAACGTGGCGGCCTTTCCTTATGATCAGGCCTTGCGTGAGCATGTCTCGGCTATTTCGCGTCAGGTGAAGTTTACGGGGAGCAAGCCCGTGATCAGCTTGCCGGGTTCAGCGCGGGCAGTTATCCGCTCCGATGAAATTGATGTGGTGTATTTCCATGTGCTGGCTGGCAATGGGCGCATGCTGGCTGGGGATAAGGATTTTCCTGTGTCCGAACGGGGAGCGCTGGAAGATGTAACGCCTGGGGACATCTATTTTCGTGATGATGAGGTAAATGGCCAGGAGCTCCGGGTGGCCTACTCATATTTGAATGACGCAGGTTTGCCGCGTGACCAATGGGTGTTGGTGGAGGTGGGGGAAACCCTGGAGAAACGGGCCCAATTGGCCAACAAGATCATCGCCAGCGTGATCATTCCCCAGTTCATCATCATTCCTTTGGCGGTTTTGCTGGTGTGGTTCGGTCTGAGCAAGGGGCTGCAACCCCTGACCCGTCTGCGGGAAACCATCGAAGCCCGGCAGTCGGCTGATCTTTCGCCCATTTCTACCCGTCGCGTTCCCGAGGAGCTGGAGCCCCTTATAGGCGCTTTCAACGCCATGCTTGAACGTATGAAGCGAAATGTGGATGCGCAGCAGCGTTTCATCGCCGATGCGGCTCATCAGATGCGCACACCCTTGGCGGGCCTGAAAACCCAGGCCCAATTGGCCTTGAGGGAATCTGATCCACGTCAGTTGCAGAATTCCTTGCGCCAGATTGCAATGGGCGTGGATCGGGCCTCGCGTCTGGTTAATCAGCTGCTTACCCTGGCGAGAACCGAGGCGGGCGATCAGTTGCACCAGCGCCAGGAGGTTCTGGATCTGGACTTGTTGCTACGAGAGGTGGTGGAGGATTGGGTCATGCGTGCCATGGATCGGCGCATCGATTTGGGCTTTGAAACCAGCGGTCCTGCGCTGATCCTGGGGAATGCCTTTTTGCTTCGGGAAATGGCCAACAACTTGATTGATAACGCCCTGCGTTATACCCAGGTCGAAGGCCAAGTGACCTGCCGCGTGGTGGGGCACGGGGACTTTGCCATCCTTGAGGTGGAAGACAACGGCGTAGGCATTACCGAAGAGCAGGCGGAATTGGTGTTCGAACGTTTCTACCGGGTAGATGATGCAACCACAGAGGGAAGCGGCTTGGGTTTGGCTATTGTGAGGGAAATTGCTGAGCAGCACCGGGCGGTGGCATCTTTGGGGCCAAACCCCAAAGGGAAAGGCTCTATTGCACGAGTCATATTCCCCGCCTGGAAGGAAGAGAACTCTGTGCCCCCTGTGTCATAAACGCCAAAAATCCTTTGACCAAGTATGGTTGTGCATCTATAATGCGCACCTCGTTTGGCCAGTTAGCTCAGTTGGTAGAGCAGCGGATTGAAAATCCGCGTGTCCGTGGTTCGATTCCGCGACTGGCCACCAGTATTTAAGCGGCCTCCAGCAATGGAGGCCGTTTTCATTTCTAGCGCACCGTAGCCGGATCAGTAGCCACTGAGAACAGAGTTCAGCCGAGAGGCTGCCTGGGCCAGATGATCCGGTGCCAGATGGGCGTAACGCTCCACCATTGCCCCAGTCCTCCATCCCCCTAGACGTTGTAGCTCATGGGTTGGCGTTCCCGCCTGCCTTTGCCACGTTGCCCAGGTGTGCCGTAAATCGTGCCAGCGGAAATTCTCAATGCCAGCCCTTATCAAAGCCTTTTTCCAGGCTCGGGTATTGGCAGCATTGAGCGGACTCCCCCGAAACGTAAAAACTCGCTCTGGGTGTTTTCCTTGCTGGCGTGACAGCACGGCATAAGCCGCCTCGTTCAAGGGAATGGCAATAGGCTTCCGGTTCTTCGACTGTGCTGCATGTATCCAGGCATGTCGCTGTTCCAGATTGACCTGGGACCATTCCAGACGGAGG
>QKDJ01000252.1 GCA_003252145.1 Azovibrio restrictus | reverse complement strand
CAGCAAGGCCTGGAAAACGGCCTGTTGGCGGCTCGAGACCTGACCGAGATTCCCGGATTTTCCCGCTGGTCAGCTTCACCTCTCGAGGGAGTGGCATCGGCACCAACGCCTCGTGCCCTCTGGCCATTCCTGCTGGTGGCCCTGCTCTTGGCACTGGCCCTGGCCGCCCAGGCAGCCTACCATTTCCGGGGGCCACTCAGCCGCCAGATGCCGCTAGCCGCTGAAGTTTTTTCCAAGCTGAACATCCAGGTACCTCTGGCGCGAGAATCAGAATGGATCAGCATCGAAGCTTCGGACCTGCAATCCCTCCCTGAGCCGGGCCACCTGCAGCTACTCGCTACCCTGCGTAACCGTCTGCCCCATGCCCAGGCCTGGCCCCAATTGGAACTCAGCCTTACCGACACCTACGACATGGTGCTGGTTCGCAAGGTATTTTCCCCCGAGGAATATCTGCCCAAAGGGGCTCCGGATGCTTTCGTCCCCGGCGACATGCCCCTCACCCTGAATCTGGATGCCGGCAAACAGCAACCTGCCGGTTATCGCCTTTACGTCTTCTATCCCTGAGTACTTTCATGAATGCACTGATCTGCGGCTCCATTGCCTACGACAACATCATGGTCTTCCCGGACCGTTTCAAGAACCACATCCTGCCCGAGCAGATTCACATCCTGAATGTAGCCTTCCTCGTTCCTGAAATGCGCCGGGAATTCGGCGGTTGTGCCGGCAACATCGCCTACAACCTGAAACTCCTGGGGGGCAATCCCTTGATCATGGCCACTGTGGGCGAAGATGCGGCCCCTTACCTGTCCCGCCTGGATCAACTGGGTCTGTCCCGTGCCCACGTGCGTCAGGTGGAAGGCAGCTATACGGCCCAGGCCTTCATCACCACCGACCTGGACGACAACCAGATCACCGCATTCCACCCGGGCGCCATGGGTTTTTCCCATCAGAACCAGGTGAGTGATGCCAAGAATGTGAGCCTGGGCATCGTGGCTCCCGATGGCCGGGATGGCATGCTCCAGCACGCTCGCGACTTCGCTGCTGCTGGCGTTCCCTTCATTTTTGACCCGGGCCAAGGGCTGCCCATGTTTGATGGTCAGGATCTGCAGCAATTCCTGGAGCTGGCCGATTACGCCTGCTTCAACGATTATGAAGCCAAGCTGGCCTGCGAACGTACCGGCAAGACTATTGAGCAGCTGGCCCAGTCGGTGAAGGCCCTGATCGTCACCAAGGGTGGCCAGGGCTCGGAGATTCACGTCCAGGGTCAGGTCCTGGATATTCCCTGCGTCAGCGCGGAAGCCATCGTGGACCCCACGGGCTGTGGCGATGCCTATCGAGCTGGTCTCCTGTACGGCATCATGAACGGCCTGGAATGGCAGAAAACCGGCCGACTGGCCAGCCTCATGGGCGCCTACAAGATTGCCAGCCGCGGCCCCCAGAATCACGCACCCAGCCGGGAGGAAATCGGCGCCCGGTACTTCAGCGAGTTCAACGAACGTCTCTGGTAAATCCGGGTCACACCTGAGTAGCGGAAAGAGGAGCTCCCCATGCGCAAATCTGTACCCATCCTACTCTTTACCCTGGTCCTGCTGGGGGGCTGTGCCGGCCCTTCCAGCGAGGTTTATTCCCGCAATCAGACCATGCGGGAAATGACCGTACAGTACGGGGTGGTGGAAGAAGTTCGTCCAGTCACCCTGGAAGGCAGTCGCTCCGGCGTGGGCACCATTGCCGGAGGCGCGATTGGCGGCGTTGCCGGCAGCCAGATCGGTCGAGGTAGCGGCTCTGTGGTAGGCGCCATCCTGGGTGCAGTAGCCGGCGGTATGGCGGGGCGCGCCCTAGAAGAATCCGGCTCTCGGGAACAAGGTCAGGAAATCACCATTCGTCTGGATGGGGGCCGCCTTATCAGCGTGGTACAGGGCGGCTCGGCTGACTTTCGCCCGGGTGATCGGGTGCGCGTCACCAGTGGTCAAGGAGAAACCCGGGTGACCCGCTGA
The DNA here is from genome assembly GCA_003252145.1 of Azovibrio restrictus. Lineage (GTDB taxonomy): Bacteria > Pseudomonadota > Gammaproteobacteria > Burkholderiales > Rhodocyclaceae > Azovibrio > Azovibrio restrictus_A. The sequence continues at coordinate 1,621 of QKDJ01000252.1, read as the reverse complement.
CCCCTGGATTTTTCCGCTCAGAGAAGCCGCCTTCAGGGCGGCTTTTTTCATGGCCCCATCATGAAGCTGCAACACCGCTGTAACTGACGTTCCCTAGAGTGCATTCCATACACAGAGACTAAAGGAATGCATATGGACGCCCTGAACAAACGCCTGCAAACGCCCCACAAACCCGCCCGCCCCAAACTCTCCGTGGGCCTTGCCCGGGACAAGGACGAGATTCTGGAAGCCCAGCGCCTGCGTTACCGGGTGTTCGCCGGTGAGATGGGCGCCAAGTTGCCCAGCCGCATTCCTGAAGTGGATGAGGATCTCTTCGACCGCTGGTGCGATCACCTGGTGGTTCGGGATGACAATACCGGAGAAGTGGTGGGGACCTACCGTATCCTTTCCCCCATCAACGCCCGCAAGGTGAGTTACTACTCGGAAGGTGAGTTCGACCTGACCCGGCTCCAGCACCTGCGCCCCCGCCTGGTGGAAATCGGCCGCTCCTGCGTCCATCCCGACTACCGCACCGGCGCTACCATTGCCCTGCTCTGGAACGGTCTGTCCCAATATATGCAAGAAAACGGCTACGATTACCTGATGGGTTGCGCCTCCATCAGCATGGCGGACGGTGGTCACGCCGCAGCCAGCCTGTACCAACGCCTGGCCCAGGGGGAGAAATCCTACCTGAGCCCTCTGGAATACCGGGTTTTCCCCCGCTGCCCCCTGCCCCTGGAAGCACTCCGCAACGATGCCCCAGCCGAATTGCCGCCCCTGATCAAGGGCTACCTGCGCGCTGGCGCCTGGATTTGTGGCGAACCGGCATGGGATCCTGACTTCAATACCGCCGACCTGCCCATCCTCATGCCCATGGCTCGGGTGGATGGTCGCTACGCCAAGCACTTCATGGGGCAAAAAGACTGAATATGCACAACTCCCCCACGCCACGCCTGTTGCGCTGGTGGCGCATGGCCCGTGTAGGCGTCCTCTTTCTTCGGGGCGCCCTCACGGTCCTTTTCGTTTACCCCTGGAGCGGCGATACCCGCCGCATGGCATTAAAGCAGCGTTGGTCCGCCGACATCCTCAAGGTCCTGTCCATCCGCCTGGAGGCCGAGTTGAGCCAGATGCCCATGGGGAGCATGGTGGTGGCCAACCACACCTCCTGGCTGGACATTTTCATCATCAATGCAGCCTTCCCCGCTGCCTTTGTCTCCAAGGCCGAGGTGCGACAATGGCCCCTGATCGGCTGGCTGGCCGCCGTCAATGACACGGTTTTCCTGCAGAGGGGAAGCCGGGGCCACGCCCGGCAGATCAATCAGGACATCGGAGGCAAACTGGCGGCTGGCAAGCAGGTGGCTGTTTTCCCCGAAGGCACCACCACGGATGGCACCCATGTGCTGCACTTTCACGGGGCCCTGTTGCAGCCGGCCCTGGAAGCCGGACGCCCCATCACCCCCCTGGCCCTGGCCTATCTGGACACCGAAGGTCAACTCAGCAAGGCCACCCGCTACGATGGAGATGTTTCCATAGGAGAAAGTCTGGCGAGCATCCTGGCCTGCCGGGAATTAACCGCTCGCCTGCAGGCCTGTACGCCCCTGCTGCCGGAAGAAGGCTCCCGCAAGGAACTGGCCCAACGAGC
>QKDJ01000361.1 GCA_003252145.1 Azovibrio restrictus | reverse complement strand
TGAGCCGACCGCCGGTGTGGATGTGGAATTGCGCCAGGGGCTCTGGCGTTTCATGCGCCGCCTCAATCAGGAAGGCCATACCATCATCCTGACTACCCACTATCTGGAAGAGGCGGAAGAGTTGTGTGGCCGTATCGCGCTGCTCAAACAGGGGCGTGTCATTGCCCTGGATCACACGGCCAATCTCCTGGCGCGTTTTTCCGGTCATACCTTGAGCATCCGCCTGGATATGGACCTTCCCCTGCCTGAGCGTCTGAGTGCCATGCCCCATAGCCGTAGCGGCTGTGAGCTTAGTTGGCAGCTAGAGGGGCTGGAGCAGGTGGAGTTCATTCTGGCTCAGCTGCGTCAGGCCGGTATTCCCCTTCAGGACATGCGCCTCAGTGCCCCGGACCTGGAAACGGCTTTCATGGCCATCCTGGGAGAGGCCCATGAGCACCAGTAAGTGGCAGGGTTTCGGCACCTTGTTGCACAAGGAGCTGGTGCGCTTCTGGCGGGTGGCTTTCCAGACTATTGCTGCCCCGGTGTTGACGGCCCTGCTGTATCTGCTGATCTTCAGCCATGTGCTGGGAGAAAGCCGGGTGGTCCATGGGGTGGCCTACACAGCCTTCCTGATCCCCGGGCTGATCATGATGTCCGTGCTGCAGAATGCCTTTGCCAATTCGTCTTCCAGTCTGATCCAGTCCAAGGTGACCGGTTCCCTGGTCTTCGTGCTCCTGCCGCCCATTTCACCCGTCGCTTTTTATGGAGCCTTCGTCCTGGCGGCGAGCCTGCGGGGCTTGGCCGTGGGGGTAGGAGTGTGGCTGGTAACCCTGCCGTTCACCCTGCTATGGCCAGTCCAGCCCTTCTGGGCCCTTGTCTTTGCCCTACTGGGCGGGGCCATTCTGGGAACCCTGGGCATTGTGGCGGGCATCTGGGCGGAAAAGTTTGATCAACTGGCCGCCTTTCAGAACTTCCTGATCCTGCCCTTGACCATGCTTTCCGGTGTTTTTTACTCGATTCATTCCCTTCCAGCTTTCTGGCAGGCCATCTCCCATTACAATCCCTTCTTTTACATGATCGACGGTTTCCGCTACGGCTTCTTCGGTGTCTCGGATGTGGCGCCTGGGGTCAGTCTACTGGTGGTGCTTGCCTGTTTTTGCGGGCTGGCATTGCTGAATCTGAGCCTGCTCAAGCGGGGCTGGAAACTGCGTTACTGAGTCTATGGATCCTGAAGTCATTGCTGCCCTGATTCGCCAGGGCCTTACCTGCACCCACGTGGAAGTGGCTGGCGACGGCCAGCATTTTGAGGGCCTGGTGGTCAGCGCCGAATTCGCGGGGAAAAGCCGGGTGCAGCGGCAGCAGCGGGTTTATCAGACCGTCAGGCCACAACTGGATAGCGGCGAGCTGCATGCCCTGTCTCTGAAAACCTTTACCCCGGAAGAATGGAGTGCCCGTGGATAAGTTAGCAATTCAGGGTGGTATTGCCCTGTCCGGTGAAGTCACCATTTCCGGGGCCAAAAATGCCGCCCTGCCGATCCTGTGCTCGGCCCTGCTGACGGCTCAGTCCAGTCACTTCACCAACCTGCCGCACCTGAACGACATTTCCACCCTCCTGCACCTGCTGGCCCAGATGGGCGTCGGTGTGACCCTGGATGGTAGTGATGGCTTGGTGCTGGAAGGCGGGAGTCTGAATAACCCCTTGGCACCCTACGACCTGGTCAAGACCATGCGCGCCTCCATCCTGGTGCTCGGCCCTCTGGTGGCCCGCTGTGGTGAGGCCCGGGTGTCCCTGCCCGGTGGTTGTGCCATTGGTGCCCGCCCGGTGGATCAGCACATCAAGGGGCTGCAGGCGATGGGTGCGGAGATCACGGTGGAGCAGGGCTACATCCACGCCAAGGCCTCCCGCCTCAAGGGGGCGCGAATCTGCACTGACATGGTGACGGTGACCGGTACCGAGAATCTGATGATGGCCGCCTGTCTGGCTGATGGGGAAACCATCATCGAGAATGCAGCCCGGGAACCTGAAGTGGTGGATCTGGCCAACTGTCTGATCAGCATGGGAGCTCGTATCTCTGGTGCCGGCACTGACGTGATTCGCATCCAGGGTGTGGAGAAATTGCATGGCGCCCAGCATCGGATCATGCCGGATCGCATCGAGACCGGCACCTATCTGTGTGCAGCGGCTGCCACGGGTGGTCAGGTTCGTTTGCTGAAGACTTCAGCCGCCTATCTGGATTCCGTAGTGGACAAGCTGATGGATGCGGGTTGTGACATCCAGCTGGAACGGGATGCCATCAACCTGAAGGCCCCCCAGCGTCTCAAGTCGGTCAGTCTGCGTACGGCGCCTTATCCGGCCTTCCCCACCGACATGCAGGCCCAGTTCATGGCCATCAATGCGGTGGCTGACGGGGTGGCCACCATTCGGGAAACCATCTTCGAAAACCGCTTCATGCACGCCAGCGAATTGCAGCGTTTGGGGGCGGATATTCAGATCGAAGGTAACAACGCGGTTGTGCGTGGCGTGGCGCGCTTGGAAGGCGCGACTGTCATGGCTACCGACCTGCGGGCCTCGGCTTCCCTGGTGATCGCCGCCTTGGCCGCTCAGGGCGAGACCGTCATCGACCGCATTTATCACCTGGATCGGGGTTACGAGCGCATCGAGGAAAAACTGGCTCGCCTGGGGGCCCAGGTACGGCGCATTCATTAATTCTGTTTGCGCATCAAAAAAGCCGGCCCAGGAGGCCGGCTTTTTCGTGGACGTCGGGGTGTCTCAGATTTTCAGGAACAAGGTGACCAGGGGGGCGTCTCCCAGTTGGCGGCTCCAGTGCCCATGTACTTCGGGGTTGAAGTCTTCCCCGTCCGGGACCAGGTCGTTGGAGAAGAAGTGGTCGCCGGGTCCGAAGATGCGGGATGAGCCATCCCGCAGGCCAATTTCCATCTGGCCGGAGAGAATGAAGGTCCATTGGGGGGAGGTGGTGCAGTGAAATTCGCTACGAAATCCCACTGGGCTCTGGCGTAACTGGAAAGCGCTGGCCGGGTGCAGGGCGGAAAGACGGGCCTGGGGCGTGCCTTCCAGCAGGGCCACTTGTTCTTCGCGGAAGCGGGCATGGCCATCAGGGCTGGTGTAAAGGACGACTTTGGTGAAGGTGGTGCTCATGGTTCCTCCGGAAGCGATGGCCGCCGAGACTGGGGCCGGTGGATGTTCTTTCAGCTGTTTGGGGTGTGACGTTCCAGGGGCAGATTGCGCAGGGCGCTGATCAGCGCCTGTTGCAGCGCCTGTATCTCCGTCAGTTTCCTGCTCCAGTCCGCCTGGGGGCGGCTAAGGCGGAGTTCCACCAGGGCATGACCCAGCTCATGCAAGTGACGATGCTTGGCCAGAAGTTGTGCAAAGCCAGAGGAGCTGCCATAGCGTTGGTGCCCCTCGTTTTCCAGCCAGCGGCCAAAGCGGCATTCTGCTGATGTTTCCGAAGGGGGCGTGTTGAGATGGCCTTCCAGGAAGTGCTCAAGATTACGCAACCAGTGGTGCAGGTCCACCTCGGCATAGGCGGTACCCATGTCATCCCGGCTCAGGGGCTGGCAAACCGCGGATTGCCAGGTGCTGGTTGGGCGCCATTGGGCAATCCACGCAGGGAGTTCGGAGGC
>QKDJ01000282.1 GCA_003252145.1 Azovibrio restrictus | reverse complement strand
CAGCAGCGGCGCCCTTCTTGGCCACGCAGTTAACCACGGCCAGGTCATCACCATGGATAACAACTTCCACGCCCTTGGGCAGCTTCAGCTGGGACACGTGCAGGGAGGCACCGGCTTCCATATCCTTCAGGTCCACTTCGATGAATTCGGGCAGGTCTGCGGGCAGGCAGGACACTTCCAGTTCGGACAGGATGTGGGAGATACGGCCGCCACCCAGCTTCACACCGGGAGCCACGTCAGCATTGATGAAGTGCAGGGGCACCTTCTGATGCAGCTTGGTGTTGGCATCCACACGTTGGAAATCCACGTGCAGGCACAGGGGCTTGTAGGCGTGAACCTGGAAGTCACGCAGCAGAACTTGCTGCTTGGCACCTTCCAGTTCGATGGTCAGCACGGAAGCGTGGAAAGCTTCCTTACGCAGGCCTTGATACAGTTGGTTGTGATCCAGTTCGATCACTTCGGGGGCCTGACCAGCACCATAGATGATGCCGGGGACCTTGCTGGCACGACGCAGGCGGCGGCTCGCACTCGATCCCTGCAGCGTACGCTTCTGAGCATTAAGAACAAATTGCATGATAACTCCACTTAAGGATGCCGACCCGCGACCAGGCCAGCAGTTGAAAAAAACTTAATCAATAAACAAGGAGGAAACAGAATCGTCATTACTGATACGACGAATGGTTTCCGCCAGAATGGGGGCTACGGACAACTGGCGAATGCGGCCACAAGCGGCGGCAGAATCGTGCAGGGGAATGGTGTCGGTCACCACCAGGGAGTCCAGATCGGAATCGTGCACCCGCTCCACGGCAGGGCCGGACAGCACCGGGTGAGTACAGTAGGCCACCACCTGCTTGGCACCGTGGGCCTTCAGGGCCGTGGCTGCCTTGCACAGGGTGCCGGCCGTATCCACCATGTCGTCCATGATGACGCAGGTCCGGCCTTCCACTTCACCGATGATGTTCATCACTTCGGAAACGTTGGCCTTGGGGCGACGCTTGTCGATGATGGCCAGATCGCACTCCAGGCGCTTGGCCAGGGAACGAGCCCGGACCACACCGCCATGGTCGGGAGACACCACCATGGGATTTTCGTAATGCTGCTTCTGGATATCGTCCAGCAGGATGGGCAGGGCGTAGATGTTATCGACGGGAATGTCGAAGAAGCCCTGAATCTGTTCGGCGTGCAAATCCATGGTCAGCACCCGGTCCACACCGGAGGCCATGAGCATGTTGGCCACCAGCTTGGCAGCGATGGGCACACGGGAGGAACGGGAACGGCGATCCTGGCGGGCATAGCCAAAATAGGGGATGGCAGCCGTGATACGACCAGCGGAGGCCCGCTTCAGGGCATCCACCATCACCAGCATTTCCATGAGATTGTCGTTGGTGGGGGCGCAAGTGGATTGCAGCACGAACACATCCCGCCCACGCACATGCTCCTGGATTTCGACGCTCACTTCACCGTCGGAAAAACGCCCGACTTGAGCTCGACCCAGTTCCACATTGAGGGCACCGGCCACATCGGCAGCCAACTTCGCATTGGCATTGCCGGTAAAGACCATCAGACTGTTGTAGGCCATTTGCTTTCCCCGCGGATACGCCCATCCGCCAAAAATGACTTCGGGCAGGTTTTTACCTGCCCGAGGAATTTTGTGGCTGGGGAAGAAGGATTCGAACCTTCGAATGCCGGAATCAAAATCCGGTGCCTTAACCAACTTGGCGACTCCCCAGCGGTTCGATTCAGCAGCAACGCTGCAGAAGCGAGGCGCGCATTATATACAAAACTTTTGCAGCAACGCCATAGCTTGATGAATTTTTTTATATCCCCAACGCTGCCAGAGGGTGCTGTTCCAGCCCTCGAGTCACCCAGCCCTGCCAGTCGGGTGGCAGCTGAGCCCTCAGGGCCTGGGCATCCTCCCGGCTGAAACACTCGGCAAAAACGCAGGCTCCCGAGCCACTCATACGACAACGGTCTGCCCCCTTGCGGGCCCGCAACCATTCCAGGTGTTCTGCCACAGGCGGGAACAAGCGACAGGCCACCGGTTCCAGGTCATTACCCCCCTGGCTGGGAAACCACTGGCCAGCGGTCATGGGCCGGGTATCCCGACGCAAATCGGGTGCGGTAAAGATGGCTGCCGTGGGCACCTCTACCGGAGGCACCAGGATCAGATACCAGGCTTCAGGCAGGCTCACCGGATGGAACAACTCCCCCACCCCTTCGGCAAACGCATTTTTTCCATAAACGAAAATGGGCACATCAGCCCCCAGGGTCAGCCCCAGCTCCTGCAAGCGCTCCCGGGAAAGCCCCAGTCCCCAGAGATGATTCAGGGCCAGCAGGACGGTGGCTGCATCGGAACTCCCTCCGCCCAAACCGCCTCCCATGGGCAGATGCTTGCCCAGATGAATGGTCGCACCCGACGTCCCGCCCACCTCGGCCTGCAGCAGCCGGGCGGCACGCACGGTCAGATCACTGTCGGCGGGCACTCCGGGCAGAGGTGCGGCCAAGACCACCTGACCATCCTGACGAGGCTCGAAGCGCAACACGTCGCCCCGCTCCACGAAACGAAATACCGTTTGCAACAGGTGATAACCGTCCGGGCGCCGCCCCACCACGTGCAGAAACAAGTTGAGTTTGGCGGGCGCAGGCCAGGAGGAGTTCCAGTCCCACTCAGTCGCAGAGGGCATCAGGGCAGAGCCTCCCAGCGCTCAAAGGCCAGACGCAATTTGACGACGCCATCCAGACTGGCATCCAGCCGGGATGGCAGAGCGGCCTCGTCGGCATATTGGTAGGTCAGCAGCCAACCCGATTCCCGCATACGCCGGGGACGCCCCTGGGCATCCGGCTCTACCAGGGCGCCATCACCGGGCAAAGCCCGAATCCAGCTGGACATTTCCACCAGGGGCAAAGGTGCACCCAGCAAATCCCCCAGGAGCAGATCCGCATCCGCGGCCTCCCGGCGGGAGCCATCAGCCATGACCAGACTCACCATACCCTGGGCCGGACGCCACAGTTCAGCCACACCTTGACCCAGAGGATCCGCGAAAAACAGCCGGTCGCCGGACAGGTTGTGCTGCCACTGCAACTGACCGGTAAAACTCTTGGCTTCGGCCATTGGCGGGGTGTATTGCAGGCTGAACCGGGCCGACACATCAAACCCGGCTTGCTCCTCCCCCAAATGTTGCGCCACGCCCTCACCTACCCGGGTGGGCGGCAGGGCACAGGCGGACAGCAATCCTGAAGTCAGCAGACTCCAGATGAACAGGCGACGGGAGGTCATGGCAGGAAACGCTTCATGGTGGATTGCAAGGTGTCATTACCAGAGGCCGTTTCGGCTGCTTTTTGCCACAATGCTCGAGCCTGATCCTGCTGCCCCAGCTTCCAGAGCACCTCACCCAGGTGCGCTGCAATTTCCGGGTCAGCCTTGATGCCGAAAGCCTTTTCCAGCACTGCCCGGGCTTCGCCCAGCTTGCCCTGGCGATAGAGGACCCAGCCCATGCTGTCCATGATGAAGGGATCGGCGGGCGCCAGAGCCGTCGCCCGGGCGATCAGCTCATGGGCTTCCTTGAGGCGCAGATTGCGATCCGCCAGGGAATACCCCAGAGCATTGAAGGCGTGGGCATTT
>QKDJ01000332.1 GCA_003252145.1 Azovibrio restrictus | reverse complement strand
CCTTCCCCACGGATTCCTGCTACGCCCTGGGTTGTCATCTGGGCGACAAGGAAGCCCTGGATCGCTTGCGGGCCATTCGGGAAGTGGATGACCGTCATCACATGACCCTCATGTGCCGGGACCTGTCGGAAATCGCCAAGTACGCCCGGGTGGACAATGCCCAGTATCGACTGCTCAAGGCGGCGACTCCAGGCAGTTACGTTTTCATCCTGGAAGGCACCAAGGAATTGCCCCGCCGGGTCATGCACCCCAAGCGCAAGACCATAGGCCTGCGGGTGCCGGACCATCCTGTGGCTCTGGCCTTGCTGGAAGAGTTGGGGGAGCCCCTGCTGACCACCACCCTGATGCTGCCCGGCCAGGAAGACCCGCTCACGGAAGGTTGGGAAATCCAGGATGCCCTGTCCGGCCGTATCGAACTCATTCTGGATGGGGGTCAGTGCGGTACCGAGCCCACGACCGTTGTTGATCTGACCGGAAGCGTTCCCGAACTGGTGCGTCATGGGAAAGGGCCGTTGGAACCATTTGGCCTGGAAGGGGAATGAGGCGGGACCCATGGGGCAAGCCTCTGATACCATAGCCATTTTTTGCGTCCTGCCATGGAAAGCATAATCCAGATTATTGCCATAGGGGCTTTGCCGGTGATCTTTGCCATCACCTTGCACGAGGCCGCCCATGGCTATGCGGCCCGGTATTTCGGCGATCCCACGGCCTGGATGGCCGGGCGTATCAGCCTCAATCCCCTGCGTCACATTGATCTGGTGGGTACCATTTTGTTGCCGGTGGGCATACTCCTGCTTTCCGGTGGCGGCATGTTGTTCGGCTACGCCAAGCCCGTGCCCGTGGATTTTGGCCGCCTGCGTCATCCCAAGAAGGACATGCTCTGGGTGGCGGCGGCGGGGCCTGCTGCCAATCTGGTCATGGCCATGGGCTGGGCGGCGCTGCTCAAGCTGGCCTGGGAAATGCCGGGCAATCTGTACACCCTGCCCCTTTCGGAAATGAGCAAGATGGGGATTTCCATCAACCTGGTGCTGATGGTGCTCAATCTGTTGCCTCTGCCGCCCCTGGATGGGGGGCGGATTGCCGTGAGCCTGTTGCCCTCCCGGCTGGCTTGGCGTTTTGCCCGTGTCGAGCCCTGGGGCTTCCCGATTTTGATCCTGCTACTGATGACCGGTGTGCTGGGCGCCATACTTGGCCCCCTGGTGGATCTGTCCAGTGGCCTTATTCAAACCCTTTTCCAGTTGTATTGAAAACATCATGTACGCAGAACGAGTTCTTTCCGGCATGCGACCCACCGGGTCCCTGCATCTGGGCCATTACCACGGGGTGTTGGCCAACTGGGTGAAACTGCAACACGAGCATCCCTGCCTCTTCTTCGTGGCGGACTGGCATGCCCTGACCACCCAGTACGACGATCCCCAGCACATCCACCAGAACAGCATGGACATGGTGGTGGACTGGCTGGCCGCCGGAGTGGACCCGAACCAGGCCACCATCTTCATCCAGTCCAAGGTGCCCGAACATGCGGAATTGCACCTGCTGCTTTCCATGAGCACGCCCCTGGGCTGGCTGGAGCGGGTGCCCACCTACAAGGATCAGCAGGAAAAACTCTCCAACAAGGATCTGTCCACCTACGGCTTCCTGGGTTATCCCTTGCTGCAGGCCGCAGACATCCTCATCTACCGGGCCGACAAGGTGCCCGTGGGCGAGGACCAGGTGCCCCATATCGAGTTTTCCCGGGAAATTGCCCGGCGCTTCAACCATCTCTATGGCCGGGAGCCTGGCTTTGAAGAGAAGGCCAAGGAAGCCGTGAAGAAATTGGGCAGCAAGAAGGCTCGCCTGTACGACGAATTGCGCACCCGTTTCCAACAGGAAGGGGACAAGGAGGCTATCGAACAGGCCCATGCCCTGCTGGATGAAATCCAGCACCTGTCCGTGGTGGATCGGGAGCGTCTGTTCGGCTATCTGGAAGGCACGGGCAAGATGATCCTGGCCGAACCCGGCGCCTTGCTCACCGAGGCTTCCCGCATGCCGGGTCTGGACGGTTCCAAGATGAGCAAGTCCTACGGCAACACCATTTCCCTGCGGGAGTCCCCTGAGGCGGTTTCCAAGAAGGTGCGCTCCATGCCCACCGACCCGGCCCGGGTGCGCCGGACCGATCCGGGCGATCCCCAGAAGTGTCCCGTGTGGCAACTGCATCAGGTTTATTCCGACGATGCCTGTCGGAGCTGGGTGCAGGAAGGTTGCAAGAGCGCCGGTATCGGCTGTATCGACTGCAAGCAGCCGGTAATCGACGGCATCCTCAAGGAGCTGGCCCCCATGCAGGAACGGGCTCGCTACTACCAGGAGGACCCCAGTCTGGTGAAGCGCATTGTCAATGAAGGATGTGACAAGGCCCGTGATCTGGCCCGGGAAACCATGCGTGACGTGCGTGAAGCCATGGGGCTGGATTACAGCTGAGGAGCAGGGGCGGCGCGAGCGGCCCCCATAGAGGAGTGCCCATGGGTGAAGATGGCGAAATGAGCGAGATCGTGGAGCAACTGCCACCCGAGGTGGCGGCTGTCATCCTGGATTCGCCCGCCCTGGCCCGCATCTATGGCCAGCCTCTGGCCGAGATGCCCACGGACCTCTACATTCCGCCGGATGCCCTGGAGGTGATGCTAGATGCCTTCGAAGGTCCTCTGGACTTGCTCCTGTACCTGATTCGCAAGGCCAATGTGGATATCCTGGATATCCCCATGGCCCCTTTGACCCGACAATATCTGGACTACGTGGATGCCATGCGGGTCCAGAACCTGGAACTGGCGGCCGAGTATCTGGTCATGGCGGCCATGCTCATCGAAATCAAGTCCCGTATGCTCTTGCCCCGGCCCAAGGCCGTGGAGGGGGACGAGGCGGAAGACCCCCGGGCCGAACTGGTGCGGCGCCTGATGGAGTACGAGCAGATCAAGGTCGGGGGGCAAAAGCTCAACGCCCTGAGTCAGGCCGAACGGGATTTCCTCTGGGTGGAAACCCTGGTGGAAAAAAGTCTCATCAAACGCTATCCGGAAGTCAGCATCGAGGACTTGCAGGACGCCTGGCGAGGCATCCTGCGTCAGGCTTCCCTGACCAAGCACCACGAAATCAAGCGGGAAGAGCTGTCCGTGCGCGAGCACATGGGCATCATCCTGCGCCACCTGCAGGAACGGGGGGGTTACGTGCAGTTCGAGACCCTGTTCGATCCCGCCATGGGGCCGCCGGGGCTGGTGGTGCATTTCATCGCCATGCTGGAACTGGCTCGGGAACGCCTGGTGGAAATCACCCAGACCGAGGCTTTTCAACCCATTTACGTGCGTCAGGCCTTCCAGGCTGCCGAGCGTGAGGTGAATTATGGATCTGACGAAGCTTAAGCAGGTGCTCACAGCCGCCCTGCTGGCGACTCCGGAGCCCCTGACCCTGTCGGACCTGAAACAGATGTTCGACGAGGAACTGACCAACGACCTGCTGCGCAAGCTGCTGGACGAGATCCGTGACGCCTGGAAGGATCAGCCAGGGGAGTTGATGCAACTGGCCACCGGCTGGCGTTTTCGCACCCGGGTGGAGTACATGCCCTATCTGGAGCGGCTGAATCCGGAGAAACCCCCCAGGTATTCCCGGGCCGTACTGGAAACC
>QKDJ01000196.1 GCA_003252145.1 Azovibrio restrictus | reverse complement strand
AACATGCGCAGCATGTGGAACTTGTTGCTGAGGTGTCTGGCCATGCGATTGAAGGATCGGGCAAGGCCGGAAAACTCATTGTTTCCGGTGACCTTCACCTGTGTGGAGAAGTCGCCGCTCGCCAGCCGCTGGGTGCCTTCGGTCAAGGCCTCCAGGGGTTGGGTGGCACGACGAATCTGGTTCAAAGCCAATAGCAGTGCCAGGCAAAAAGACAGAATGGCGCTGGAAATGAAGAAGAGGCGGAATTGGGCCAGTTCCTGGTCCAGCAAGGTTCTGGATTCGGCCACCAGGACAATGAAGCCGGGATGGGCATAGGCCGCAGCCAAACTGGCGCGCCAATAACCAGCGATCAGGTCTGCATCATCTAATTGCCAACTCAGGGTGCCGGCATTGCTTCTGGACAATGTGTTGATCCATGAAGCATCCGCAGGAGGGTGCATCCCGGGAGAGCAGTAATAGATTTTGTATTGTTCGGTAATGACGCAATGACGTTCCGGGGCTTCATCATTGACCCAGAGACTTGAGATGTCTATGCGGCCTTCGATCAGTTGTTTTTCGTCGGCAGACAGGATGTACAAGTGCGCATCTTTACCCGGGACCATGCGCAGGAGTGCATTGCCATTCTCCAGATGGTGCATTTCCTCGGCGGTGAGTTCGGGCAGGTTATGCAGGTCATGCAGGAAAGAGACGGCAAGAAACCCGGGGGGCACCAATGTGCGTGGCTTGTCATGCTCGTTCTGGCGTTCAGCAATATGTTTCAAGGCCCGAGCACGAACGTTGAGTTCCTGCACCAGGTTCATGCCCCATGTCTTGCTCTCGCTTTGCAGGTGGTCGTTGAAGCTGGTGACCAGGATGTCGCCCACTCGCAGGTAGGCATAGAAGCCCAAGCCACCCAAGGGCAATAACGCTGCCAGGAGGAAACTGAGAAAAAGGTGGCGTCCGACCTTGCTGTCGAGGTGGGGGCGAAGCAAACCCTAGTGCTCCGATGCCAAGCCTATGAAACCACCGTTCCCCGCCCGGACGATATCGTCTTTGGCCTTGGCTGCCGTCAGGGCCTTTTGGGTTTCGCCGTCAGGGCCTTTGCTGTAGAGATCGTAATCACTGTTCAGGGGGTTCATGTCCTTGTCTCTGCGGATGGCGCCAGGGACAGGCGGCGGGTCAATGTCGATGGGCAGATAGCCATAGGCGTTTCCCCAGGGGTCGGTGGTGGGGAGGGAGCCATCTAGATCAGCAAGTGTGGCGGGATAAGTGGAATTTTTGGTGTAGTACCGATCAATGGCCAAGGCGAGTTCGGCGATATCCTTCATGGCCTGGCTATTCTTTGCTCGGGTAAGGTATTTCGAATAGGACGGAATTGCGATGGCAGCCATCACCGCGGCAATCACGACGACAAGCAGCAGCTCCACCAAGGTGATGCCTGTCTGTCGTCGGTGATGGTTTTGTCGCATGTGCCCTCGATTCATGGAACTGTCGGAATTCTCCATCTCATGTGAGGCTGGAATCCTGACAATAGTCATTGTTCTTGTTGGTCCTGCGCCATGGAAATGCCCACCCTTGCTTCCCTAGGTTACCTACAGCTATCGGCGTGAATGAATGATTCTTGAACTTGAGCACGATCTCGATCAAATACATTGAGTAAATAGGTGCTTAGGCACGGCCTACTGGGTGACTTTATCCCTAATCTGCACTGAACCCTATTGTTCTGCATGGTTCGTTTGAACCATTTTTTCGGCATTGCCCGTCTTGGGGCGGCTATTTAGAAGAGGGTGTCGGAGCTATCATAGGCACCTTTATGTCCTTCAAACTTTCATGACGAATCCCGCCTCCAAACCCGTCCGCCGCAATGCTTTGTTGGAGCGCTTGCAGTCCGAGTTTGCCGTCTTCAAAGACTTCAAACCCTTAGCCATTGGGATTCATAAGCAACTGATGGAACGGATTCCAGATCTGGACAAGAACAAGGTCCGTATTGCCATGCATAGCCATACGGCCTCCACGCGCTACCTCAAGGCTTTGATTGAAGGCGCCCCCCGTTTTGACCTGGATGGGCAGCCTGCCGGGGAGGTGACGGCAGAGCAGCAGGAAGTGGCCGCTCAGACCCTGCGAGACCGCATCAAGCAGGTGAAGGACCGCCAAAAAGCCGAGGCGGCCCAGCGCAAGGCAGACGAGGAAGCCGCCAAACGCCAGGAAAAGCTCGAACAATTGGCCGAGAAGTTCAGCAAACGCTAAAAGTTCCAATACCCCTGCATTTCAGGGGCTACAGGCTTCAAGCGCCATCAATATTGCCCCGCCAGACTGCGCTCTGGCCGAGTTAGACTATTGGCAACAACAAGCCTGCCGCACTGCCACGGACCCCAGCCTATGCGCGTCACCTTCGTTCACCCCGCCGGCTTCAACTTCGTTCCCGGCCAACCTGATTTCTCAGTACTGGCCAATCGCATGCCCCCCATTGGCATCATCCAGCTGGCCTCCTGGCTGGATAAGCATGGTCATGAGACCCAGGTGCATGACTGCCTGGGGCCCTTCGCTCCCCAGGGCATCGAGGCCAATGCCGAAGTGGTGCTGGCCACGGCGCCGGAACTCATCGGTTTTTCCGCCACCACCTGCGGGTTCATGGAGGCGGTGGATATGGCCGCCTACATCAAGGCCAAGCTGCCGGATGTGAAGATCGTGGTGGGCAATGTCCATGCGTCGTCCGTGGGTGCGCCCTTGCTGGAGCAGTTCCCCGAACTGGACTACCTGTGTATTGGTGAAGGCGAAGGGGCCATGCTGGAGCTGGCCGAGGGCAAATCCCCTGCGGAAATCGCGAATCTCGCCTATCGGGCAGCTGACGGCCGGGTGGTGGTGAATCCCAGGCGGGACCGGATTCTCAATCTGGACGAGTTGCCGTTCCCAGCCTACGAGAAGCTGGCCGGATTCCCCCATGCCTATCACCTGCCCCTGTTCGCCTATGAAAAGCGTTGGGGCGCCACCATGATCACCTCCCGGGGCTGCCCTTATACCTGCTCGTTCTGCGACAGGACGGTGTTCGAGCGCTTATATAAGGTGAACTCGGCGGAATATATCTACGAGCACATGAAGTACCTGCGGGACCGGTTCGGCGTCTATCACATCAATTTCTACGACGACCTGTTCACCGCCAGCAAGAAGCGGGTGGTCGCCTTGTGCGAGCTTCTCATCGAGAAACCCCTGGGCATGCATTTCAACTGCGCCATCCGCACGGGGCATACCTCGGACGAGATGTTGGCCCTGCTCAAGAAAGCGGGCTGCCTCATGGTCTCCATGGGCATCGAATCTGCGGATCCGGGCATGATGGAGCGGCACAAGGCAGGCGTGACCCTTGCCGAAGTGAAAAAAACCGTGGAGCAGATCCATGCCGCTGGTTTGCGGGCCAAAGGCCTGTTCATCTTCGGCCTGCCCGGGGAAACCCCGGAGACGCTGAAAGCCACCAGTGATTTCATCCTGTCTTTGGACCTGGACGAAATGAACATGACCAAGTTCAGCCCCATGTACGGTGCCCCCATCTGGGATGAGTGCGTGAGTGGCGAGGAAGGCGAGTTCGTCGAGGACTGGCGCTTGATGAATTGCCTGAATTTTGTGTTCAAGCCCAAGGGGCTCGACTCCCGGGAGGAGATGGACGCCCTCTACAAC
>QKDJ01000275.1 GCA_003252145.1 Azovibrio restrictus | reverse complement strand
AGGCGTACGCGCTGCAGGGGGCCGAAAATCTTCTCAGCCAGGCGATTGACGGCCCCTTCATAACCGGCGGTGCAAGATGCTTTGTTCTGGCCCCACTTGGCGGTGTAGGTGTTGTTCTTGTCCCGCACGGAGACAATGATCCGGGTCGGCTCCATTACGCACCACCTTTCTGCATGGCAGCGTCGATAGCAGCATCAACCGTGTCGTCGATAGGAACTTCACGTTCTACGTTTTGAACCTCAAGAATCGGACCTTTCTCTGTGAAACATTCCCCGATGTAGGCATGCTCTGTTAGCCACCTGTACCGATCAGAGTCCTTCTGTAGCGTTTCCAAGCGCTCGTTCATGCCCTTTGCCGTCCGGTACAGGTTCGGGAATGAGTCCATCATGGTGATGGCGAACTCAAGCCATGCGCGGCTCTTGGCGCCGCCGACTACAGCAGCCTGGTGTAGCCGCTGCAGGTCATCGAAGTTGGTAACAATGGCCATCACACCACCTCAAGCCGAAGCCACGTTAAGGGGGATCGGGCGGTATTCGCCGGACGCATCATCCCGTTCGTACACCCGCACATAAGCCTTGCTGCCCACCACCTGGACGGCCTCACCGATGGCCTTCATGGCCTCGTTCCAGCGGCTATCCGTGATTTCAAGGCGGCGCAGGCCCAGCACACGATTGGTGTTGATATTGCCCGCTTGATCTACCTGGAAAGCGTCATTGACCAGGACGCGGATTTCGGGGCGGCTCCCCTGGCTCCAGTCGGTGATGCAGTCGTCGATCAGGGCCTTGGCGGCCTGCAGGCGCTCGTCAAACTGGATGTGTTCAGCGATGGCCCGGACCACCTTGTACTTGCCGTCGAAGGAAAGCAGAGTGACGTTGCCCTTCTGCCCGCCGAGCTTGGCCTTGTAGTGTTCGGCAGAGAGCTGCACGAAGGCGGCGATATCGGCAAAGGCCTGCTGTTTGAATCCGCCGATCTGGCCATTCAGCGCCTGGGCCTTGAGAACGATTTCCTGCACCAGCTCGTCCCGGGCCAGGTCAATGGGCTTGATGGTTTCAATGGGGATCAAATGCCCGACGGCGTTCTTTTTGTAGCCGTCCGGGATGTTGGTAACTGGGGTGGCCATGAAGGCTCCTTTCAAAAATTAGGGGTGTAGAGGGGAGAAGTCGCCAGCCTTGCTCCGGCACCGGCCACAAAGCCGGTTGTGGGGACCAGCGGAGGTAAATACGGCGCCACAGCACATGCACTTGCGCTGATCTTCCTTCAGGGGGATGGGGGTTGTTTCAGCAGCAGGCTTGGCCCGTGACTTCTTGGGGCGAACCAGACCAAGCCTGTTGATGCGCCTGCATACCGAGGCAGAAACTCGCTCCAGCTTGATGGCGATTGCCGTGGGGCCTTCGCCAGCTGCCAGCAGGGCTGTGAGCCGGGCATCATCCTCGGCGGACCAGTCTCGATAGACGCGATGTACGGCCACGCTCACACCTCCCTTTCGCCGCCCATGGCTTCCACTAGGGCGGGGATGAAGCGGGAGAACTCGCCGGTCATCAGGGCGAACTCGGCGTCAAAGATTTCCTCGGCGTTTTCAATGCCGTCCTGGGCGCTTTCTTTCAACACGTCCAGGAAGGTCAGGCGCTTAATCTCGCCTTTTCCAGTCAGCACGAAGCTGATCCGGTCATCCCAGGTCATGGCCAGGCGGGTGGGCAGCTTGCCCGCTACCAGGTGAGCCTTGACCTCGTCTGCCGCCTCGTCCCCCAAGGGGTGGCGCTTGTAGGCCACGGCAGCCTTTTGTTCATCCACCGATTTCAGTTCGCAGTCCCTGTCAATGGTGAAACCGGAAGGAGCCTCACCGGCCAGCCAGTTGGCCATAGCGGGAACGGGCGCTTGATTGGTCTGCACCAGGGACAGAGGGAATTCATCCAGACAGCTGCGCAGATGCTCCAGGGCTTCCTCTGTCTTGCTCAGGCTGGAGGCATCCACCCCCAGCCAGCCGCGCACCGGGTCGATCCACACAGGGGTTTTTCTCAGGCTGGTGAAGGCCTTGGGCAGGAACTCTTCCGTGACCCGGTCTTTCAGTTCCCGCAAGGACTTGCGCCCGGGTAGGTAGCCCTGATCTTTGGCTAGCGCTTCGGCCCGCTTCATGACCTCACGATTAACCACATTGGCAGGCAGCAGGCGCTGTTCCACGGCCAGCATCAGGAGCCATTGGCCATTGACCGTATGCACAAGGTCTTCACCCCGGGGCGGCACCCAGCCCCGGGTCAAAGGGTCCTGGCTGCCACAGGGCACAAACAGGCCTCGTTTCAGTTGCTCAATGAGTGCAGCAAGGGCGATCCCCCAGGGAGCGGGGAGACGGTAGATCATCAGATTCTTGAACCACATGGTCAGGTCCTTTCGGCTTTCACCCAGCTCAGATGCCAGGTGTAATTCAGTCGGGTGTAGTAGCGCAGCGCCCGGGTAAATCGCCCGGGTAGGCCGGCGACAGCAATCACTGCATGGGGAATGCGCATGCTTCCTCCCATTTGATACGGATGCCGTCCTCATTGATGGCATGCCAGGTGAAGACGGTCAGGTGCCCTTCCTTCCGCCGTTGGATGCAGGCGCATTGACCCTCGAACAGGCTGTACAGGTAGGGACTGGGGGCCACGGTGATGGTGATGCGGTTTTCACCGGGCTTCCGCTCTCCGGTAAATCCCACCACGGGGATGCCCTCGCGGATCAGGGTGAAGATGCAGCGCATCATGGCAATGATCATTCGGGGGGCATCGGTCAGCGCGGCTTCCCGGCGGCTGGGCTCCGTGGCTGATGTTTGGGCTATGGCGCTCATGCTGCTTCCTCCATAAAAACGCCGGATTCCGTCAGCAAATCCAGCAAGGCTTGGGCGTCCTCCAGGGCGTCATCCCATTCCTCACCAGACACACTTTCGGAATTCTCCAGCTCGACATTGCTGAGGGTCATGCAACGGACCAATGCAGCCACGCTGATGAACAGCTCCGGTGCCATGGCGGTCAGTTGGGCAAGGGCAGCCTGGCGGTCAGCCTCGTTCACATCCTCTGCACGTGGAGCGATCCATACGGAACTGCCGTCCTTGTCGCGGATCGTCACGGCTTCATCGCCAATGTCGGCCCACCAGGGGGCGTTAGCATTTGGACGGGCGGCCATGTCAGCATCCCCCGATCACGTTGGCATCCACCTTGGCCCAGCCGGTGGCAGCGGCGGCGTTCATGGCCCGGGTGACCAGGTTGTTGACCACCAGGGGATAACAGAGGCTGATGGCTTCGCTGGCCTTGGCCCCCCTGGGGGTACGGATCAGGCGGGTGCGCAGGGCGTCGCAGGCGTCATCGGCCAGCACTTCTGCTGCATTGATGCCGACCCGGGCAAACTTGTGCTTCAGGTAGGCTTCCAGGTCGTTGTCCAGGGGAGGCAGTTCCACCACTTCACAGCGCTGCACCACCTCGCGCACCTCTGCCTTTTGCTCGGAGAGCCGGGCCTTCAATTCGGGCTGGCCCAGCAGGCAGACACCCAGCAGCCGCCCCAGGCCTTGCTTCAGTTCCAGGAAGCGCTTCAGGTACTTCAGGGTGGCCACGGGCAGACAGTGGGCTTCTTCAATCAGCACCAGGTGGCTGTAGCCCGCATTGCGGCTGGCCTTGAGCAGTTCATGGA
>QKDJ01000007.1 GCA_003252145.1 Azovibrio restrictus | reverse complement strand
GGGCCAGCTCTGCCGCCTCATCCGGCAGGTCCATCCGACACAAGACGTAGGCCAGTCCCAAGACTGCATTCATGGGATTGCGGATCTCGTGGCTCATGTTGGCCAGGAACTCGCTTTTCGCCTGGGCCAGGCGTTCTGCGTCCTGACGGGCCAGCTCCAGTTCCTCGGTGCGCTGGGCCACCTTGTCTTCCAGCTCACTGCTATGGCGCTTCAGCGCCTCTTCCAAAGCCTTGCGATCCGTCACATCCCGAATGATGGCGGTATAGGTGACGCAGCCATCCACCCGGGTCCGGGATACGCTGATTTCAGCAGGAAACTCCTCTCCATTTTTGCGCCGCCCGACCAGGGGGCGCGCTACGCCCCCTTGTAATCGGAGTTTATCTTCCTTACCGAAGGCATCCATCAATTGCTGGTGCCGGTCTGCCACGCCCTCGGGCAGTAGGCGACACAGAGACTGCCCAAGAATTTCCTCTTCGGTATAGCCAAAAATAGCTTCCGCGCTGCGATTGAAGAGGATCAGGCGTGATTGTTCGTCCACACTGATGATCCCGTCGCTGGCGCCATCAAGAATCGCTTCGTACTGGGCCTCCGTCACACGCCCAATGCGACGCAACCGTGCCTCGCCGATTTCCCGTCGCAAAGCTGGCCCCAGACGGGCCAGATTGGACTTGAGCAGGTAGTCATTGGCGCCTGCTTCCATGGCTTTAATGCCGACTTCATCACGCACTGTTCCGGATACGAACAGAAATGGAATTTCCGAATCCAAAGCCCTGACAATCTCCAGCGCCTTGAGCCCATTGAATTGCGGCAGACTGTAATCGGAAATCACCACGTCCCAACCCCCTTCTGCAAGGGCTTCACGCAAGGCTTGTTCCGTCTCTATACAACGCTCATAAACCACGAAACCCGCATCACGGATGGCGTGCAACACCAGCAAGGCGTCATCAGGATTGTCCTCAATGAGCAACAGACGCAGCTGGGTAAGGTTGTCCATGGCAGCCAAGCTCAGCAGGAGGGGGCCAACTCGTTGAGCAGCAACCAGTACATACCCAGATTGCGAGCCGCCTCAGTGAATTGATCGAAATCCACCGGTTTGCGTACGTAGCTGTTAGCCCCCAGGTCGTAGCTAGTGATCAGGTCCTGCTCCTCCCGTGAAGTGGTCAGCACCACCACGGGCAGGCGACGGGTCATTTCATGGGCGCGCACCTGGCGCAACACCTCGAGCCCCCCCACCTTGGGCATATTCAGGTCTAACAGAACCAAGGCGGGCAGATCAGCCACATCCCGCTCGGAATAAGCAGCTCGTCCAAACAGATAGTCCAGTGCTTCCACACCATCCTGCACGTGAACCACCTTGTTGCAGATATTGCTTTCCTTGAGCGCGTGGATGGTCAGTAGCGCATCGTCAGGATTGTCCTCGGCCAGCAAGATTATTTTGTTATGCATGTTGTCACTCCTCCGTTGGTATTACTCAGGCAAATGAAACCGGAAAGCTGCGCCCTGTCCGGGACGGCCTTCTGCGTAGATGTCTCCTCCATGTTTGCGCAGGATGCGCTGAACCATGGCCAAACCAATTCCCGACCCCGAATAGTTCTCCATATCGTGTAGCCGCTGGAAGGCATTGAACAACTTGCCCGCATAGGCCATATCAAATCCTACGCCGTTGTCATTAATATAATATTCCAGATTTCCTTCACGCCATTCCCGGCCAAACTCGATGCGAGGATGGGCCTGATCCCGGGTGAATTTCCAGGCGTTGTCGAACAATTGGAGCAACGCGATACGCATCAGATCAGGATCAGCCTGAACCACCATCTCCCGCTGGATGACCACCTCAACCTGCCGTTCAGGCTCAGCGGCCCTCAATTGACTCACCACCTCTTCTGCCAAGGTACTCAAATCCACTTGGGAGCAGTTGAACTCCAATCGAGAAATGCGCCCCAGTGTCAGCATGTCGTCAATGATTGTCCCCATGCGCTGGGCTGCTGAACGGATGCGCCTGAGGTAATCCACGGCCTTTTCTGAAGCTGTACCCACCTCCTGCTGCAACAAACTGCTGAACCCGTCGATGGCACGCAAAGGGGTCCGTAGGTCATGGGAGGCCAGGTAGGAAAAGTCCACCAATTCCCGTACTGCGGTTTCGAGATTTGCTGTTCGTTCCCTGACCTTGCGCTCCAGCTGGGCATTCAATTCCAGAATGTGCTGTTCCGCTTCTTTTTCAGCACTGATGTCGCGAATGGTCTTGGCTACACCGGTAACCTGCCCACTTTCATCCCTGATGGGTGAAACGGTAAGGGACACATGGAGTTCGCCACCATCCGCCCGGCGTCGCCGGGTTGCAAAGTGGCTAATAAGTTCGCCGTCGCGCACCCGCTCCAGCAGGCGCCGCTCCTCCCCTGCCAAGTCTGCCGGCTCAATCAAGGAAACTGCTGGCTTACCAATGGCGAAATCCGCGGAGTAACCGAAGATTGACTCTGCAGCCCCATTCCAGTCCGTCACTACGCCCTGCAAGCTCATGCCGATCACCGCATCATTGGAACAGGAGACGATGGCAGCCAGACGCGACTGGACCTTCAATGTTTCCTGACGACGGGCCTGTATCTGGAGAAAGACATACAACATGCCCGCCAAGAGCGCGGCACAGAACATGATCTGTAGTCCCAGATAGGCCGGAACCACGTGATTGAGCCGCTGAACGAAGGGCGGCAGCGCTCTGGTTTCCACCTGCCAGGAGCGGCCAAACAAGTGCAGCAGATGTTCTTCCTGTAGCTCTGGGATTACCGCCTTTTCGGTGCTGGATTCAAAAAACGGGGTGACCGCACCCTGATCATCCAGATCACTGATACGCAGGGCATATGCCCCATCGTTGAAATCAAAATCCGCCAGGATTTCCTCGATGATCAAAGGTGTATAGGCAAGACCATAGGCCGCATGATCCCGAGCCTCCGGCGTATTCAGAACCTGCCGGTGATGATAGGTGGGGATCATGAGCAGAAAACCCTGATTCACCTTGCCACTGGCCTGTACCAGGGTTATGGGATGCGTCAGGGTAGCTTTGCCCGATTGAATAGCCTGATAGGCCGCATCACGCCGATTCGGTTCGGAAGCCACATCGAGCCCAACAGCCTCCTTGTTCCTGGCCTCCGGCTCGATGTACTGAATCACCAGGCGCTCGCCCTTGTGGGGGAAAATTTCCTGGATGGAAAATCTGGGCCGGCCATCTGCACGGGCCTGCCTTAGGAAGGAGCTTTCCTCCCCCCGGGCCACCCGTCGAATGAAACCGTAGCCTCGGGAACCAGGAAACTCCCGTTCATGTTCCCGACTCCGACTGTAATTGAGTACCCGGTCCCGATTGAGCGCCTCCGGTCCTATGCTCAGAATGGCCCCCCGCATGCCACGCAAACCATACTCGTAAATCTGCATGCGCCGCCCCAGTTGCTCCACCACCCGGCGCGACAAGTCACTGAATCGCTGCCGGGATTCAGCCGCCTGCCGTTGCTCCACCCAGTCCATGGTCACCACAGCACAGATTCCTCCGATCACCAGCATCAGCAAGGCCCAGGCGGAGGGGGTATATCTCTTGTTCATGACGCCAGGGAAAACCAGAAAACAGCGCCCTGCCCCACTACACCCTCAGCATGCACATCCCCCCCATGTTTGTGGATGATCCGTGCCACCGTAGCCAA
>QKDJ01000341.1 GCA_003252145.1 Azovibrio restrictus | reverse complement strand
AATCCGGCGCTGTCGTTGCCGTCGAGTAATGTTTCCGCCGTTTCACCACCCTCAATAAATAAAGCCCTTTATTTAGTCCATCCCCCGCGCGCGCGGCAATCTGCTGGCATATCAAGCCAGGAGATTGTCCGTGCCTCAAACCCTTCCTAATCGCTCCCTTAATTGGCCCATCCTCTGGGATGGCGTCGTCGAAATCGCCCAGTCGGAAAGCTGTCGCCTGCATGCCTATCAGGATGTGGTGGGCGTCTGGACTATCGGCTGGGGGCAAACCCTCTACGTATCCAAGGGCATGGTCTGGACCCAGCCCAAAGCCGACCAGGACCTGTGCGATTCTCTGACCCTGATCACCCGTCAGGTCAAGGAATGCCTGGTAACCCTGGTCAGCCCTCACCAGCTGGCGGCCATGGTCTCCCTGGCTTACAACATCGGGATGGGCTGGGAGGGCGCCAAGAAGCCCAAGGGTGCTAAAGATGGCTTCCGCCAGTCCTCTGTCTTGAAGGCCCACAATCGGGGCGACCATGCCGCTGCTGCCCGGGCTTTTGCCCTGTGGAACAAGGCCGGTGGTGAGGTGATCCCCGGTCTAGTGAATCGCCGGGCTCGGGAGTCTGCCCTGTATCTGACCCCCGGCGATCTGGCCCGGGCCTATTGGCCCCATGAGGCCGCCCCGGCCACGCCGGATGGCGATGGGGAACGCCCCTTGACCGAGTCTCCCACCTTCCGATCCGGTGCTATTTCCGCCGCTACGGGTGGCTTGGCCCTGGCCTCTTCGGTTTCCAATGATGTGCAGCAGACCGCCTGGAACCTTGGCATCAACCCCTTGATGGTGGTTGGGGTTGTGGCCCTGGTGGTGGGCGCGGTGGTGGTGTTCCGCCGTTACCAGCAGCGGCGAGGTGGCTGGGCATGACCGCAAAGATCAAGGCGGCCTTGTTTGCCCTTGCTGTGGCGGCCCTGGCCGTTGGCTTTATGGCCTTGCGCGCCTATTACATCGGGGTGGGCGAGGCTCAGGAAAAAGCCCGCCAGGACGCCCAAACGGTGCAAGCCCTTTCTTCCCTCATTGATTCCCACGCGGGCCTGATCCAGGCCGCGAACCTGGCCAGCATGGGCATGACGGACGCCATGAATGCCCGGCGCCAGGCTGACGATCACTCTACCCGGAGCTTTAAAAATGCCCTGCAAAAGACTGCTGGCAATCGTAGCGGTTGCCTGTTTGACGCTGACAGCCTGCGTTACCTGGACGAAGCCCGCGCCCGCGCTGCAGGAGCCGCTGCCAGCGGCCTACGTGGCGCCGCCCCCACCCCCGCCGGAACGCTCGGGCGACACCCCTGACGACATGGCCATGGACCTGAAGCGCATGTATGACCTTTACGGCCTGGTGGCAGGGCAGCTGCGGGATTTGATCGGCTGGGTACAGGGAGAGCATGGGCTAGAACGCCGGGGGGAAGCGCAATGATGTTGCAGATTGATTTTTGGGCCTTGTTCACCTTCGCCGTGGGGCTGCTGGTTTCCTTTCTTTCCGCTGCTTTCGTGCTGGGGAAGATGCTGCTTTCCCAGGTGGAGAAGCGCCTGGATGCCCGTTTCAACGTGCTGGAGAAGAAGGCGGATGAAGAAGCTGGCGAGTGGCGCCGGGTGGAGCGTGAGCTGCTGGACCTACGGGCTGAACTGCCCCTGAACTATGTGCGCCGGGAGGATTACATCCGGGGCCAGAGTGTGATTGAGGCCAAGCTGGACGGCTTGGCCCTGCGTATCGAAAACCAGGCACTTAAAGGAGCCAAGCATGATTGACCAAGCCAAGGCCCGGCGGGAACACCTGCGCTGGCTGATTGTTCTGACCCTCAATAACGCCCGGCCTGTTGGGGCTTTTGAGGGACCCATCCTGTCCGTGGCCCAGTCTGAATACCCGGATGCCTCGCCCCTGGAGTTGCGCCGGGAGCTGGATTACCTGGGGGATCGTAACCTGGTGCAGGTGACCCGCAAGCCGGATGGCCGCTGGTTTGCGGAGCTGACTCGTTACGGGGTTGATCTGGCGGAATACACGGTGGATTGCCAGCCCGGCATTGCCCGCCCCGAGAAGTATTGGTGACCCCATGGGCAGGAAGAGCAGCATTGACCAACTGTCGCCCGAGGTAAAGGCCCACATTGAGCGGCGCCTGGCAGAAGGCCGCATGACCCTGGATGAACTGATTGGCGAACTACGGGAGCAGTTCCCTGAGGAAGCCGCTGAGGGGGATTTGCCCAGCCGTTCCGCCGTGGGGCGTTATGGCCAGAAGCTGGAGCGCCGTCTGGCGGCGATCCGGGCCAGCACCGAGGCAGCCAAGATCATCCAGGCCAATGCGGGGGACGATAAGGATGCCCGTTCCGAGGCACTGACGGCCTTGATCCAGACGGAGCTTTTTGACGCCATTCTGGACATGCAGGAGGCCAGCGAAGAGGAAATGGATTCCGCTGAGCGGGTGGGCGTGCTCTCCACCGCTGCCAAAAACATTGCCACCCTGACCCGATCCAGCGTGAACCTGAAGAAGTTCCAGGCCGAGGTAGAGGCCGCCGCCCGGGCCAAGCTGCTTGAAGAGCAGAAGGCCAAGCTGGACGCCCTGGGCAACAAAGGCGGGGTGACCGAGGACACCAAGCGGGCGATCCGCGAGGCGCTGGGGATTGTGTGATGGTTTTAAAAGGTAGAGCCCGCGTCATTCCTGCCAATCCTGAGGCCATCTTCCTGCCCGGGCAGGCTGCATGGATCAAGGACAATTCCCGCTTGAAGCTGATGGAGAAGAGCCGCCAGATCGGCTTGTCCTGGAGTACGGCTTATGCCTGCGATGAGCGCACGGCGGCCCAGGGGGCCCGGCATGATCAGTGGGTGAGCAGCCGGGACGACCTGCAGGCTCGCTTGTTCATTGAGGATTGCAAGATGTGGGCGGGCATCATGAATATGGCGGCCAAAGACCTGGGGGAGCAGGCCGTGGGCGCCTAGGGCCGTTTGAATGCTTATGTGCTGGAGTTTGCCAATGGCAAGCGCATCCACAGCATGAGCAGCAACCCGGATGCTCAGGCGGGTAAGCGCGGGGGCCGGGTACTGGATGAGTTTGCCTTGCACCCGGACCCACGTAAGTTGTGGAGCATTGCATACCCGGGCATTACCTGGGGCGGGAATATGGAGGTAATTTCCACCCACCGGGGCAGCCACAACTTTTTCAATGAGCTGATCCGCGAGGTGCGGGAGCGGGGCAACCCCAAGAACATCAGCCTGCACCGCATCACCCTGCAGGATGCCCTGGATCAGGGCTTTCTCTTCAAGCTGCAGCAGATGCTGCCCGCCGATGATGAACGCCAGGACATGACCGAGGCGGAATACTTCGATTTCGTGCGCTCGGGCTGTGCGGATGAAGAGTCTTTCCAGCAGGAGTACATGTGCAACCCGGCTGATGATGATGTGGCCTTCCTGGAATACGAGCTGATCACGGCGGCTGAATATGCGGCTGGCCAGGACTGGCAGCGCCGGGAGAGTGGGCGGCTTTATACGGGTATCGACATCGGCAGAAAGCAGGATTTGACGGTGGCCTGGCAGGTGGAGGACCTGGGTGGGGTGCTGTTAACCCGCCGGGTGGAGCGCCTGCAGAACATGCGGAAGAGCGATCAGGAAAAGATTCTCTACCCGATGATTGCGGAGAGTGACCGCACCTGTATTGACGCCACG
>QKDJ01000126.1 GCA_003252145.1 Azovibrio restrictus | reverse complement strand
AATTCCAGCTGCCCCGCATCCTCCAGCACCAGGCTGCGAAAGCGGGCCGCACCGCCCACTGCCACGGGGATGAACAGGGGCGGATTACCCAACCGATACCACTGACCATCCACATGACGCAGGTTAAAGGAAGGATGCTGGGCCAGGGTCTGGGTCAAATGCCAGACCAGGAAGGCAAAAAAGGAAATCTGCGCCCCTTCGGGCAAGCCTTGGTAGCTTGTGTAGGCCTGGGTGACATCCAGTTGCAGGGTCAGATCCACATGGGGATTCTGAGCCACAGGCTCGCTGAAAAAAGGTAGAGCCCAGCCCAGCCATTCGCCCTGGGTGGCAGGGTCTACGGGTTCAGGCTGGTAACGGGCGGGAATGGGTGAAGACATGATCCGGGCACGAGCTTGGGTCGAGCCCGGATTCTATACCGCCCCTTATGCCAGCCTCACCAGTTCCTCAGGCCAGGGCCTTTTGCAGCAGCACGGCAATGTGCATGGGCTTGCGGCCCGTACCATCTTCGATCTGATGCCGACAGGAGAAGCCGTCAGCCAGGATGGGGGCTTCCGGGGCATTGCGGATGGTGGGCAACAGGCTCAGTTCCGCCATCTTGCGGGACATGTCCTCGTGCTCGGCCTCGTACCCGAAACTGCCCCCCATGCCGCAGCAGCTGGCCTCCACCAGCTCGAATTCAAACTCGGGAATCCAGCCCAGCACCTTGCGCAGGGACTTGGTGGCCCCCATGGCCTTCTGATGGCAATGGCCGTGCAGCAAGGCTTTGGGCAGGTTCACGGGCTTCAGCTTCAAGTCAAAGCCGCGCCGGTCTTTTTCCCGCATCAGGAATTCTTCAAACATGTACACCTGCTTGGAAAGCCGGGCCACATCCTCACCCAGGGCCAGGCTGTAGAAATCATCCTTGAGGGCATAAAGGCAGGCGGGCTCCAGGCCCACCACGGGAATGCCCGCATCCAGCGCCGGTCGCACAGCCGCCAGCACCCGCTTGGCCTCGGCCCGGGCTTCATCCACCAGCCCATTGGACAGATAGGTGCGGCCACAACACAGCCCTCGATGGGGTTCCGGATCATCAGCCGCCGGCCCCAGCACCTCCACCTGATACCCGGCCGCCCACAACACTTCCTGGGCGGCATCGGCCACTTCCGGGGCGTAGTGGCGACTCATGGTGTCCACAAACAAGGCCACCTTGGGACGGGCTGTTTCGGGGTCACGCTCTGGCTCAGGCTTGGGTGCAGACGCATGGAAAGCTTCCGGCGCCGGCACCGGCAAGGGACGACGAGCCGTGACGCCCAGCAGCTTTTCCCCCAGCCAGGCCAGCCAGGGCTGGCTGTTGCGCAGGGTCACCAGGAAACGCACTAAACCGCGCCGGGTCAGCCAGCGGGGCAGGTGGGCAAATAACCGAGTCCGCAGGGAAGCCCCGGCCACCGCATGTTTTTGGGCCAGGAACTCGGTCTTGATCAGGGCCATGTCCACCCCGTTGGGGCATTCCTTCTTGCAGCCCTTGCAGGCCACGCACAGGTCCATGGCCTCGGCCAGGTCCGGATGGTTGAAGGGTGTCGGCCCCAACTCCCCATTCAGGGCAGCCTTGAAGGCCTGGACCCGGGCCTGGGTGGAATGGGCGAATTCTTCGGTAACGCGAAAGCTGGGGCACATGAGGCCCTTGCCGATGCGCTGACACTGGCGGCTGCCAATGCAGACCGCCACGGCCTTGGCGTAGGCGCCCCCGGTAGCAGGAATGCCGGAATAGGCGTCCCCCATGCCGTAGTTATCGTAGGCAGACCAGTCGAGATAGGTTTTCATGATGTTCTCCGGATGCACTGTCCCTAGCAAGTCGGGTGCCACGAAAAACTACATAAATTCAAAGCTATGAAAACAATGCGCCTTGTCGCAATTACGACAAGGTCCCAAATACGTTGTTTTATGGCAACTCATGTTGCATATATGCAACATGAACAGCGACCCTGTAGCTATGCGCCAATCCTGTTTTTGACAGGCCCATCTCCCCCCCTTAAAGTCCTCTCAACCCGGCGCCCCTGGCGCCTCCGCAACCCGAATTCCATAGGAGAACCCCATGCCTGCTGCGAACCACAAGGAGTACATCACGCGCTGAAGCGCCAGCCCGGCATGTCCGGCTCGGCGGCTGCAGCTGCCCCGAGCCAGGATTCCTCCGCCAGCGACTGACCCCACGGTCATTCCCTTGCCATCAAGCCCTGGTCTCCCCGGCCGGGGCTTTTTGTTTTCTGCTTCCCGCCCCGGCCGTGCCGGGCCCGTGAGGCACGCAAGAGAAAGACCATCATGGCCATACAAATGACCCTGAACAAGGGACGGGTTCCAGTACGGATCTGGACCCGCGAAGTCGAATACGCTGCCCTGCAGCAACTGGAAAACCTCTCCCGGCTGCCCATCCTGGAGGACCCCATCGCCGTCATGCCCGACGTGCACCTGGGCACCGGCGCCACGGTCGGCACCGTGATTCCCACCCGCAGCGCCATCATCCCGGCCGCCGTGGGGGTGGATATCGGCTGCGGCATGAACGCCCTGCGCCTGGATCTGGAGGCCCGGCACCTGCCGGACAACCTGGCCGGCCTGCGCGCCGCCATCGAGGCGGCGGTGCCCGTGGGCTTCGGCCAGCACCGGCGCAGCCTGCTGCGGGAACAGGTGCACGGCCAGTCGCCCCTGAACCTGGCGACGCGGCTGGACGTGATCGTCGGCCGCCACCCGGAGCTCCTGAAGATGCAGCGCCGCTTCAACGAAACCTGGCGCTGCCAGCTGGGCACCCTGGGGGGCGGCAACCACTTCATCGAGCTCTGCCTGGATGAGGCGCAAGGGCTGTGGATCATGCTCCACTCGGGCAGCCGCGGCATCGGCAACATCATCGGCCGCCACTTCATCGCCGCTGCCCGCAAGGACATGGGCCGCCACCTGCACGCCCTGCCGGACAAGGACCTGGCCTACCTGAGCGAGGGCAGCAGCCTGTTCGATGACTACCTGGAGGCCGTTTCCTGGGCCCAGGACTACGCCCTGGAAAACCGGCGCCTGATGCTGGAACTGGTGCTCCAGGCCCTGGTGCCCTACCTGCCGCCCTTCAAGGTGCTGGGGGAGGCCATCAGCTGCCACCACAACTACGTGAGCCGTGAAGTCCATGCCGGCCAGTCCCTCTACATCACCCGCAAGGGCGCGATCCGGGCCGGGGCCGGAGAACTGGGCATCGTCCCCGGCAGCATGGGGGACCGGAGCTACATCGTCCGGGGCCTGGGCCACCCGGCCGCCTACTGTTCCTCGGCCCACGGGGCCGGGCGGCGCATGAGCCGCTCCGAGGCCAAGCGGCGCTACACCCGCCGGGACCTGGAGTCGCAGACCCGGGGCATCGAGTGCCGCAAGGATGGCGGCGTGCTGGACGAGATTCCCGGTGCTTACAAGGACATCGACCGGGTGATGGAAAACCAGGCCGACCTGGTGGAAGTGGTGCACTCCCTGCGCCAAGTCCTCTGCGTCAAGGGCTGAAGGATTCCCCCCGGACAACCACCGTATTTCAGAAAAGGAGCCACACCATGATTGCCACTGACTGTTTTCCCCCACCGAGTAACGCCGCCGGCGCCTGGCGCCGGGCGGCTCCATTCCCTTACTTCAGGACAAGAAACCATCATGGAATTACAGGAAATCGACACCCTGCGGGCCCTGCTTCCGGCCGGGCGCAC
>QKDJ01000103.1 GCA_003252145.1 Azovibrio restrictus | reverse complement strand
GCCCTGTCCATGGCCGGACCGGCCATCTGGAGCGGTTCCAGCATCAAGGGGGCCGTGGCCATGCTCTGGCAGATCGCCACCCATCGCATGGTGGAACTGCTCATCAGCCTGTTCCTGCTGGGCTTGCTGCTTGGGCTGGTGGGAGCCGTGGTGGGCGGCATTCTGGGGGCCGGCTATGCCTCAGTGCTGAGCCTGTCCCTGCCTATCCTGGGTAACGACATGATGGGCGGTATGGGAGGCATGTTTGGTGGTTTTGGCGGCTATGGCCGCCATGGTTTCGGTGAGGGCATGGGCTACATGATGGCGATCGGTTTTGGCTCCATGGTGCTCTTCGCTTTGGTGGGGGGGGCCTTGATGTCCATGGCCCTGATGGGCATGAATTTGATCTATCTGCGGGTGGCCGCTGATCTGGACCCCAGCGAGGCCGAGCGGATGATTGGTGAGCGCATCAATGAGGCCAAGTCCAAGGCCCAGGCCATCAAGGAGGAGTCCCTGCGTCGGGCCGAGGAGGCTCGGGAGCGCATGCGGCAGCAGCAGGAAGCCAGGGCAGCGGCAGCCGCTGCAAGTGCAGCAGCTCCTGAGCCGGTAGTGGAAGAGGCTGCTAGCCAAGCGGTTACCGAAATGCAAACGGCACCTTCTGTCAGCACCTGCCCCCAATGTCAGGCAGCCATCAATCCTGATGATCGCTTCTGCGGCGAGTGCGGCCAGAAGCTGGGCGAGTAACAGGCGAACTACCGGGGCCGGTAGCAGCCGGTCTCGGTGATGATCCAGTCCAGGGGCTGGTCGTGGGCTTCCGGGTGAATGCTCTCCACCCGATTGATTTCAAAGCCCACGCCGATGGCCAGGGGGCGTGGCGTCAGTGATGCCAGGGTGCGGTCAAAAAAACCGCCTCCATAACCCAGCCGGTAACCGGCCTTGTCAAAGGCATTGAGGGGCAGCAGAAGGACGTCCGGCTGCAGGAAGGGGCCTTCCACCGGATAGGGAATGCCGTACTGATCGGGTTCCAGACGGGTATCCGGACTCCAGGGACGAAAACTCAAGGGTTGAGCCGGGGCTGTGACCACGGGCAGGAGTGCCTGCGCCCCTTGGGCCTGCCAGGGGGCCAGGGCTGCGCGTACATCAGGCTCCTGGTGGATAGGCCAGCAAAAACCGATGTGCTGACCGGGAGAGCGGGCAAAGGCTTCCAGCAAATGATTGACGATGCTGGCCGACCAGTTGGCGATTAGGGCCGGGTCGGTTTGGCGGCGGGCCGCCAGCATGGCTTTGCGCAAATGCTCCCGGCTAGGGGTGGGGGGGAGCGTGTTATGCTGTCCAGAAGTCGTCATCCAGGCAATCTAACACATGAAGTTGAGCAAGTTTCTGGCCGGTTGTTGTCTCGCCGGCTGCCTGATCCAGCCCTTGGCCGTTTTCTCGCAGGAGCAGGCCGGGGACGATACCTTTATGGCCGCCCGGGATGCTTTCCGCCTGGGTAACCGGCCCCGTCTGGAAGCCCTCACTGGTCAGTTGCAGGGTTACGTGCTGGTGGATTACGCCTCCTACTACCTGTTACGTCAGGGTTTGGAGAAGAAGGACGCTGCAACGGTGCAGGCCTTCATCGACAGCCAGGAAGGCAACTACCTGGCCGAGCGGACTAGGGCCGACTGGCTCAAAGTGTTGGCCGACCGGGGTGAGTGGAGCGAACTGAGCCGCCAGTACGCCCTGTTGCGCAGCCCCGATCAGGAGTCCCGCTGTCTGGGCCTGCAGGCCCGGTTGGCCCGCAAGGACGGGACGGCACAAGCGGATGCAGAAGCTGTGTGGCTGAGCCTGAGCAAGGTGCCAGAGGGGTGTGAGGGCCTGATGGATAGCCTGAGCACCCAGGTCACTAGCGATACCTACTGGGCCCGTGTGCATCTCTTGTTTGAAGCCAATCAAGTAACGGCGGCGCGTCAGCTGCTGCAGGCCCTGCCGGCCAGCCAGCGGCCGGATGCCCGTCAGCTGACTCAAGTGGTGGACAAGCCGGCACCCTGGTTGGTGAAGCAGTCTTCCGCCGGTCTCAAGGACCGTGGCGACCGGGAAATGATCGCCCTGGCCATTCAGCGCCTGGCTCGCAATGACCCGGGTTTTGCGGCCGGGCAGCTGGAGCGCTGGGGACAATACCTGGGCGCACCGGAACGAACCTGGGCCTGGGGTCAGATTGGGGTGCAGGCGGCCCGTCGCCACATGGATGAGGCCCTGGGCTGGTACGACCGGGGTGATGCCAGCCAATTGAGCGAAGATGCTGCCGAATGGCGGGTGCGCTCTGCCCTGCGGCTCAAGGATTGGGGCGCGGTGCGTACCAGTATCGAGAGCTTACCCAAGGATTTGCAGGACAAGCCCGACTGGACCTACTGGCTGGGGCGTGCCTACAAGGCAGGAGGCCGCTTGGAGGAAGCCCGGCAACTCTTTGCCCGCATTGCCGGCCAACCCCACTTTTACGGTAATCTGGCCGATGAGGAATTAGGTCACACCATTGGCGCCCCACGCGGTCAAAAGCCGGGCAAGGCCGAAGTGGCTGCCATGGGGCGCAACCCGGGCCTGGCTCGGGCCCTGGCCTTTTTCCGGCTGGATCTGCGCACGGAGGCGATTCGGGAGTGGAACTGGACCATCCGGGACATGGACGACCGGCAACTGCTGGCGGCCGCTGAGCTGGCTCTGGAGAACCAGATTTACGACCGGGCCATCAATACCGCTGACAAGACCCGGGAACAGCATGATTTCGCCATGCGTTTCCTGGCCCCCTTCGAGGATCAAGTGCGTCCTGCGGCCAAGGAACAATCCCTGGACGATGCCTGGGTCTACGGTTTGATGCGTCAGGAAAGCCGCTTCATCACCCATGCCAAATCCTCGGTGGGAGCTTCCGGCCTGATGCAGCTGATGCCTGCCACGGCCCGTTGGGTAGCCAAGAAGATCGGCTTGCAGGATTACGATCACCGGCGAGTGACCGAGCCGGAAATCAACCTGTTGCTGGGCACCTCCTACATGCGCATGGTGATGGAAGACCTGGACAACCATCCGGTGCTGGCTTCTGCGGCCTATAACGCTGGGCCGGGTCGGGCCCGACGCTGGCGTGCTTCCATCCCCCTGGAAGGGGCCATCTACGCAGAAACCATTCCCTTCACGGAAACCCGGGATTATGTGAAAAAGGTCATGAGCAACGCGGTGTATTACTCCGTCCTGTTCAATGGTCGTCCGGCGTCTCTGCGGGATCGCCTGGGGGTGGTTCCGGCCAAACCAGCGGTGGATGCGCCAAAAACCCCGGATTTACCGTAAAATCCGGGCCTTGCTCTAGCCAAACTTCCATTACGGGATCGCCATGGAACAAAAGAAAGTCTTGCTGCTGGGAGGCAGTGGTTTTGTTGGGACCTACATCGCCAACCGTCTTTCCGAACAAGGGATCAGGCTGACGATCCCTACCCGTCGTCGGGACCGCAACAAGAAGCAGATCACCATGCCTTGGGTGGAAATGCCCGAAGCTGATATCAATGATCCCGCTCAATTGGAAGCTCTGGTGCGCGGTCATGATGCAGTGATCAACCTGGTGGGCATCCTGCACAGCCGGGATGTAAAGCTGCCCTACAGCAAGGATTTCGAACAGGCTCACGTGGAACTGCCCAAGAAGCTCGTGGCCGCCATGAAGGCTACCGGCGTGCGTCGTCTGGTGCATATGAGCGCCCTCAAGGCCG
>QKDJ01000314.1 GCA_003252145.1 Azovibrio restrictus | reverse complement strand
GGGAGAGGTGCTCTGGCGCTTCGGGCAACCCATAGCCGCCATGATGCTGGCATTGTTGGCCATTCCTCTGTCTTTCGTGAATCCACGGGCAGGGCGTTCCACAAACATGCTCATGGCCATCGTGATTTTCGCCCTTTACAACAACCTTCTGTCCATTAGTCAGGCTTGGGTGGCACGGGAGCGACTGGCTTTTGAACTGGCGGTCTGGGTGCCGCACACGATCATGTTGGTGATTCTGGCTTTGCTCTTTTACCAACGGCTGACCGTGTTTACCTTCTGGCGTCGGAAGGCCCAATGAGAATCCACGAGAAATACGTCGCCCGGGAATTGATGGCAGCCATCCTGCTGGTCATCCTGGCGCTGCTGGCTTTGTATGGTTTTTTTGATCTGATCGAAGCGCTCAAGGACGTGGGGCGTGGGGAGTTCGGTGTTGAGCATGCCTTTCTCTATGTGAGCATGCGGTTACCTGGCCGGGTATATGAGCTGATGCCCATCGGGGTGTTGATTGGCGCCCTGTATGCCTTGTCCAGCTTGGCCCGACATTCGGAAATTACCGTGCTGCGGGCTTCAGGTATGACAACCCGACATTTGCTGACCTTGTTGTTCAAAGTGGCCGGAATTTTTGCCCTGGTAGCCTTGTTGTTGGGGGAAACTTTGGTGCCTGTGGCAGAGCGGGCGGCAGAGTCCATGCGGGTTCAGGCCATGCACAAAATGGTGGCTCAGGAATTTGGGTCCGGACTGTGGGTCAAGGATGGTCGGGCCTTCATCAATATCCGCACGGCGACACCGGATGCCCGTCTGGAGCAGGTGCGGGTCTATCAGTTCAATGAACGGAACCGGCTGGATTTCGTCATGGAGGCCAAACATGGCGAATATGTGGCCCCTGGTCAGTGGCGCCTGGATGATGTGGTGCAGACGGTGCTGGGTCAGGACGATAAGGGCATACAGGTGGTGCGCGTCGAGCGTCAGCCAGACCTGTCCTGGGCCTCGGGCCTGACGCCGGAGATCATTTCCGTGCTGATGGTGGCGCCCGAGCGGATGTCCCTGGTTGGCCTGGTGACCTATCTCCGTCACCTTTGGGTCAATAATCAGAAAACGGAGCGTTACGAGATTGCCCTGTGGAAGAAGTTCTTCTATCCCCTGGCGGCTCTGGTGATGGTGGCCCTGGCGCTACCTTTTGGCTATACCCATAGCCGCATGAGTAGCGTCAGTCTGCAGATCTTTGGCGGGGTGATGGTGGGGGTGCTCTTCCACATGCTCAACGGGCTTTTTGCCAGCTTGGGGGTAATCCATTCCTGGTCGCCGCTGCTGTCGGCACTAGCGCCTTCAGCCTTGTTCCTGATGGCGGCCATGGGCATGTTGTGGTGGGTGGAGCGGCGCTGAGTGCGCCCGGAGCGTTTTATTTTTCCGTTGGGATCATGATGATCCGGGTGTCGGCAATCCGGTCATGCAGGAACTGCCGTTCCTTGTCGAACATGGCCCAAAGGATACCGATGCCGAAAAACAGCAGGCTGGGCCAGGCTGCCAGATAACGGAGCACGGCCTGGAGAGGGCGTAGGGGGCCTCCACTCCGATCCACAATGCGCAGCTTCCAGGTTTTCATGGCCAGGGTTTGACCGCCGTGCAGCCAGAACCAGGTGCAATACACCATCAGGAGCGCCAGAAAGTGCAGGCGTACCAGCCAGGCCGGGGCAGCAATCTGGAGCAGGGCGCCGATGACGGCGTGGGGTAGCAGAAAACCGACGGCAACCACGGCAGCCAGTAGCAGGGTCTCATAGACCATGGCGGTCAGGCGTCGGGCAATGCTGGGGAAAGTGAATGAGGGTCCGGTCATTGTTTTGCGCCCATGTTTTTATCGGAGGGGGCGGATTGTGCCTCCGATTTCTGTTTCAGGCGCAATTTTTCTTCCTCGGGTAGCTGCTGATAGCGTTCCCACTTGGCTTTGACTTCATCCTTCTTTTCGGGGGGGAGGCGCTTGTATTCCTGGTACTGCTCCCGCCCTCTGACCCGGTCTTCCGGGGGCAGGTTGTGCCATTCCCGCATCCGCTCCTGCAGGCGTGCCTGTTCTATCGGGGATAGTTGAGGGTAGCGTTGAGCGATGTCCAGCCACTTTTTCTGGCGAGCACCGTCCATGGTGCCCCAGTGTTCAGCCAGAGGGGCCAGGATGCGTTGCTGTTCTGTGTTCAGGCTTGCCCAGGAGGATTGGGAACCTGGGCTCGGAGGGGCTGCAGAAACGGGGGGAAGGATGGCCAGCAGGGCGCCGCTCAGGATCAGCCCTCGGATGATTCTTTTAGCCATGTACGGAATCCGGGGTCGGTAAATGCGTCAGGGGGAAGGTCGTCCACCAGTAGTTCACTATCCAGGGTGGCCACTTCGCTGATGTCGCCCTGGTCTTGCCAGTAGGTCAGGCTGCCGCCCACCAACAGGGCTAAGGCCAGGGTGGCGAGGGCAGGGCGCAGCCAGGTTTGCTGTAGCCAGGTACCTTGCTGGCGATGGTTGGCCAGGGCCTGTTGGCGAATTGCAAAAAGTTGCTGGCTTCGCTCCTGGGGCAGTTGTTCCAGTCCCTGGTCCAGGTGCTGGCGTATGGTGGTGAGCCAGTTTGCCTTATTCATGATGTATCCCCCTTTTTTCCAGGGCTGTTGCCAAGGTATGTGTGGCCCTTGAGCAGTGGGTCTTGACGCTACCTTCGGAACAGCCCATGGCTGCCGCCGTTTCGGCGACACTCATGTCTTCCCAGTAACGCAACAGGAAGGCTTCACGTTGACGTGTCGGTAACTTGCTGATTTCGCTTTCCAGTAGGGCGAGGATCTGATTTTGATTCAGTTGAGCTTCTGGTGTGGCGGGGCGGTGACTGCTGCCCTCATCAGCGACGGACTCCAGAATGTCGTGATTTTCATCATCATTGGTGCTGAAAACCGAGAACAGGGCGCTCCAGAAATTGCGGACCCGGCTGCGCCGAAAGTGGTCCCGAATACAGTTTTGCAAAATTCGCTGAAACAGCAGGGGAAGCTCTTCGGCGGGGCGGTGTCCGTAATGGGTGGACAGCTTGAGCATGCTGTCCTGGACAATGTCCAGGGCGGCATCATCGTCCCGGCAGGCAAACACGGCCTGTTTGTAGGCGCGTTTTTCGATGCCAGCCAGAAAGAGCGAAAGTTCCTGCGTTGTGGCCAAGGGAAAACCTCGTGAAAGCCTTGTTGTTATTGGGGTTTTGTGGGTGTGCCTTGACCAAAGTTCAGCGGTCGATTAACGTTGCAGGTTTTCGAGCAACCAGCTGAATGGGCGTAACGATGACGATGACCGGCGCAGAAATTGTAATCAGGTGCCTGCAGGAAGAAAAGGTTGAGTACGTATTCGGGTACCCCGGCGGCTCCGTCCTGCACATCTATGATGAATTCTTCAAGCAGGACCTGGTCAACCATATTCTCGTTCGTCATGAGCAGGCTGCTGTGCACGCGGCGGATGCCTATTCCCGTTCCTCCCAGAAGGTGGGTGTGGCCCTGGTGACTTCCGGTCCTGGCGTGACCAATGCGGTGACCGGTATTGCTACCGCCTATTCGGATTCCGTGCCTATGGTGGTGCTGTGCGGCCAGGTGCCGACCCACTATATCGGTCAGGATG
Organism: Azovibrio restrictus; assembly: GCA_003252145.1. Taxonomy (GTDB): domain Bacteria; phylum Pseudomonadota; class Gammaproteobacteria; order Burkholderiales; family Rhodocyclaceae; genus Azovibrio; species Azovibrio restrictus_A. Next base: position 105 of record QKDJ01000314.1, on the reverse strand, counting down.
CCTTCCAGGAATGTGACACGGTGGGTATCACCCGTCCCTGCGTGAAGCACAACTTCCTGGTGAAGGACGTGAAGGACCTGGCGCCTACTCTGAAAAAAGCATTCC
>QKDJ01000012.1 GCA_003252145.1 Azovibrio restrictus | reverse complement strand
GGGCGTGCCCCAGAATCAGAGGCCCCCAGGAGCCCACGTAATCCAGATAGGACTTGCCGTCCGCATCCCAAACCCGGGCTCCAGCCCCCTTTTCGAAGAAACAGGGCACCCCGCCCACGGAACGAAAAGCACGAACCGGGGAATTCACCCCACCAGGGATGTGTTGCTGGGCGCGCTCGAAAAGCTGCTGGTTGCGAGAGGTCATGAATGCTCCTTGAAATACTGTTGATAAGTTGCTGTCCGGGCCCTGATGGCCTCGGGATCATGCATATCCTGAAAAAGATCGGTAATGACGGCCACCAGTCCTGCATCTGCCTGAATCAGAGGAAGCACGTTGTCACGCTGGATGCCGCCGATGGCACAGACGGGAAGCCCCAGTTCCGCCCGGGCCTGTCGGAAGAGCTCCAGAGGTGCCCGCGCCGCATCGGGCTTGGTTGGTGAAGGATAGACCGCACCAAAGGCCACATAGCTGGCCCCGGCCCGGGCAGCAGCGCGAGCCAAGCCCAAATCCTGATAGCAGGAAGCACCGATCACGGCTTCTGGCCCCAGGAGTTCCCGAGCCCGTTGCAGGGCGCCATCCTCGCGCCCCAGGTGCACCCCGGCAGCCCCCAGGTCGTGGGCCAGATTCATATCATCGTTGATGATCAAGGCAGCGCCCCGTTCCTGGCAGAGGGCAGCCAGGGTAGCTCCCTGATGCCGGCGCAGGGTCTCATCCGCCAACTTGTTACGGTATTGAAGCCAGCGGCAGCCTCCGGCCAGTACGGCTATTACCGCCTGCACGAGCAGGGGTGTATCCGTCGTATCCGGGGTAATGGCATACAGGCCATTGAGGGGCGGCAGGCACTCAGGCATCGGATTCGCCCCGGGCCCAGAACAGACGATCAGGAATGAATTGCCCCATCCCCGGACGAAAACCCCGAGCCAGAGTCTGCCAAGTGTATTCCTGGGCTTCCTGAACCGCCGCCTCCATGTCACTACCTCCCGCCAGACAGGCGGTGATGGCCGAAGCCAGGGTGCAGCCGGAACCGTGATAGCTGCCCGGCAGGCGCTCCCAGTGATCCTGGCGGATGAGCCCCTTTTCTCCGTACAGGACATTGTTCACCAGGCTGGTCTGCTCGTGGGCCCCGGTCAGCATCACATATTCCGGTCCATATTCGAGCAGGCGCATAGCCACCTGATCCAGATGCAAGACAGTCTCGTGATCATCTCCCTCCTCATCCACCAGACGACGGGCTTCCACCGTATTGGGCGTGATCAGGGTGCACTGGGGCAGCAACAATTCCCGCATGACCGAACGCAGATCGTCATTGGCAAACTCGTCCCCGCGCCCGGAGGTCAGGACCGGGTCCAGCACCAGGGGAAGGTCAGGATAATCCGCCACAATCTCTGCCACAGCCACGGCATTTTCCACACTACCCAGCACCCCAACCTTGAAGGCTGCGACAGGCATATCCTCCAACAGGGTGCGCGCCTGGCGCTCCAACACGTCCGCATCCACAGGGTGAATGCTTTCCACGCCAACGGTGTCCTGCACGGTCAAAGCCGTAATGGCAGTCAGTGGATGACAGCCCAGGCTGGACAGGGTCAGGATATCGGCCTGAATGCCGGCGCCACAGGAAGGATCACTGGCTGCAAAAACCAGCACCAGAGGGGGAACGGAAATTGAGCTTGTTGCCATGAGGAAAGGCCCGCGCACGCGGGAAATATGTCAAATGTGGCGCGGCCAAAGACGATTGGGTAATATGATCCGGATTCTACCCGAAAGCACCATGACCATGACCGAGCTGAAGGAATCCACCACCCGGGGAGACAGGACCTGGTCCTGCGTGGTTTGCGGCTGGGTCTACGCCGAGTCCGCAGGAATGCCAGCGGAGGGCATCCCACCCGGAACGCCCTGGGAGGATGTTCCGGCCAGTTGGACCTGTCCAGAGTGTGGTGCACGCAAGGCCGACTTTGAAATGATCCCATTTTGAATAGGCACGGCGGCCGTTACGGCTTACACTAAGCATTACGTCTTTATGACCCGGAATTATCAAGAACCATACAAACCGGGGTTGAGGGGAAAAAATTGACGGACATTGCCAATCTGCGCGGAATAAAAGTCATGGTGATTGATGACAGCAACACCATTCGCCGCAGTGCAGAAATTTTTCTGGTTCAGGCTGGTTGCCAGGTAGTTCTGGCGGAAGATGGCTTTGATGCCCTGGCCAAGATTGCCGACCATCACCCTGACATCATCTTCTGCGACATCATGATGCCGCGCCTGGATGGTTATCAGACCTGTTCCCTCATCAAGAAAAATGCGCGTTTCAAGGCGACTCCCGTGATCATGCTGTCCTCCAAGGATGGATTGTTTGACCGGGCTCGCGGACGCATGGTCGGTTCTGATCAATATCTGACCAAACCCTTTACAAAGGACAGCCTGCTGCAGACGGTGGCCAGCTTCGCCCCTCAGGGTGTCCAATAAACCGCTTTTGTTAGGAGAGCTCGTAAATGCCAGTCAAGAAAATCCTCGTCGTTGACGATTCACCCACCGAACGCTTCTTTACTGCGGATCTGTTAACCAAGAATGGTTACCAGGTCATCACGGCAGAAAATGGCGAAGAGGGTATCGCCAAGGCCAAGGCCGAATTGCCTGATCTGGTAATCATGGATGTGGTCATGCCCGGCCTGAACGGTTACCAGGCCACCCGCACCCTGACCCGCGATGAGACCACCAAGAATATTCCTGTCATCGTCTGTACCTCCAAGGGCCAGGAAACCGACAAGATCTGGGGCCTGCGCCAAGGCGCCATGGATTACCTGGTCAAGCCGGTCAATCCGGAAGAACTGTTGCAAAAAATCGCGGCCCTTCCTTGATCGGCGGATGCCACCATGGCCCGACGCATCAGTCTGCGTGAATTTCAGGAACACCTATCCCGGCGCCTCTCGGGGGCTGCCCAGGGTGAGGGTGCATCCACCTTGCTCGGTGTGCAGGCCGGGCAGACCCACTGGCTGCTAGACCTGTCCGAGTCCGGTGAAATTGTGCCGCCACCGGCACTCACCACGGTTCCCCTGACCAATCCAGCCTTTGCTGGCCTGGCCAACATCCGGGGCAACCTGTATGCCGTCACGGACTTCCCTGCCTTTCTGGGCGAGGACCCCACGCCGACCCATACTCCGGGAGCACGGCTGCTCCTGGTAGGCGCCAAACACGGTAGCAATGCTGCCCTGCTGGTCACTCGTCTGCTCGGTCTCAAAAACCCGGCAGACTTCGAAGCCGGCCCTCCCCCTGACCAGGCTCCGGCCTGGAACGCTTCCACCCTCGTCGACCATGATGGTCGCGAATGGCATCGCCTTGATCTGAAAGCCCTGCTTTCGGATTCCCGATTCATGAATATCGTGGCCTGACTGCGGAGAACAAAATGGCCTTCAAGCTGAACCTGCCCAAACTGCCCTTCGGAAAGAAAAAATCCTCTCCCGATAGTGACATGACCATTTCCCCGGACCATCCGCCTATCCCAGCAAGGCAGGCAAAGTCCCCCGGCAAGAAAACGTCCGGACCCAAGGGAGAGAAAAGCGTCATCCAGCAGATGCAAATGCTGGGCGGCCTGTTCCTGGTGCTGCTGATTGCCATCGCAGCCCTGGTGTACCACGACAACCGTGAATCCACTTACGGCACGGCCTACGTTTCCGCTGCCGGCGAAATGCGCATGCTCTCCCAGCGTATCGCCAAGGCCTCTTCCCTGGCCCT
>QKDJ01000170.1 GCA_003252145.1 Azovibrio restrictus | reverse complement strand
GGCGGCAATCCAGCCAAACCGCCCCATGCCGGTCAAGGCCCATTCGTAAATCACCAGGGCGGGCGCCACGCCAAAGCTGACCATGTCCGCCAGGGAGTCATATTCGGCCCCGAAAGCGGACTGGGTATGGGTCAGGCGGGCCACACGACCATCCAGACCATCCAGCACCATGGCGATGAAAATAGCCACGGCCGCTTTTTCAAAACTGCCCTGCATGGCCTGCACAATGGCGAAGAAGCCGGAAAACAGGGCGGCCGTGGTAAAGAGATTGGGAAGTACGTAGATGCCCCGCCGACGCAACTCAGGGTTGAACAGGGCTTTTCTGGGTTTGATTTCCGACATGGTCAATCAGGCGAGCTCGGCCAAAAGAGTGGTCGAAGCATACACTTTTTCGCCAATCACCACCTTCACCTTGGCATCCAGGGGCAGATACACATCCACCCGGGAACCAAAGCGGATAAAGCCGTAACGCTGGCCCCGGGCCAGGGTCATGCCGGCATCCTGGTAGTTGAGGATGCGGCGGGCGATGAGGCCGGCCACCTGTACGCTGGTCACATCCTGGCCTTCCGGCGTCTTCAGGTGCATGGCGCAACGCTCGTTCTCGGTGGAGGCCTTGGCCAGGTCCGCATTGACGAACTTGCCAGGGCTGTACCAGACCTGCTGCACCGTGCCATCCACCGGGGAGCGGTTGGAGTGCACATTGAATACGTTCATGAACACGCTGACCTTGATGGCCCGGCGGTTCAGATAAGCGTCCTCGGTTTCCTCCACGGCCACGATACGGCCATCGGCAGGAGAAACCACACTCTTGGGTCCGTTACCGGCGATGACGCGGGCGGGATCCCGGAAAAACTGGATCACAAACACCAGGCCCAGCCACCAGGGCAGCGCCACCCAGAGGCCCAGCAGAAACTGGACGCCAATGGCCCCCACAAGCAGAAGAATCAGGAAAGGCCAGCCTTCCTTGGCGATGATGGGATGGGGATAGTTGTTCATGAGTTTTGGCTAATATCAGACGAAATACGCCCGGAGGATATCCGGGCGATGGAGAAGAACGGGGCGGAAAATTCCGCCCCGCTCAAGCTGATGTGGCTTAGTTCTTGGACTGATCCACCAGCTTGTTCTTCTTGATCCAGGGCATCATGTCGCGCAGTTGGCCACCGACGGTCTCGATGGGATGCACGGCATTCAGGCGACGGCGGGCAGTCATGCTGGGGTAGCCGGTACGGCCTTCCAGGATGAACATCTTGGCGTATTCGCCGGTCTGGATGCGCTTCAGGGCGTTGCGCATGGCTTCGCGGGATTCAGCGTTGATGACTTCCGGACCGGTCACGTACTCACCATACTCCGCGTTGTTGGAGATGGAGTAGTTCATGTTGGCGATACCGCCTTCGTACATCAGGTCCACGATCAGCTTCAGTTCGTGCAGACACTCGAAGTAGGCCATTTCAGGAGCGTAACCCGCTTCGGTCAGGGTTTCGAAGCCCATCTTCACCAGTTCCACGGCACCACCACACAGCACGGCTTGTTCGCCGAACAGGTCGGTTTCGGTTTCTTCGCGGAAGTTGGTTTCGATCACGCCACCCTTGGTGCCGCCATTGGCAGCAGCGTAGGACAGAGCGATGTCCTTGGCCTTACCGGTCTTGTCTTGGTACACGGCGATCAGGGAAGGCACACCGCCACCCTTCAGGTACTCGGAACGCACGGTGTGGCCAGGGCCCTTGGGGGCAACCATGATCACGTCCACGTCTTCACGGGGCACCACTTGGTTGTAATGGACATTGAAGCCGTGGGCGAAAGCCAGGGCAGCGCCCTTCTTCAGATTAGGGGCCACTTCTTCGTTGTAAACCTGGGGGATGTTCTCGTCAGGCAACAGGATCATGACCACGTCGGCGCCCTTGACGGCCTTGGCGATTTCTTCAACCTTCAGACCGGCGGCTTCAGCCTTCTTCCAGGAAGCGCCATCCTTGCGCAGACCCACGGTGACCTTGCAGCCGGAGTCCTTCAGGTTCTGGGCGTGGGCGTGGCCCTGGGAGCCGTAACCGACGATGGTGACCTTCTTGCCCTTGATCAGGGAGAGGTCGGCGTCCTTGTCGTAATAAACTTTCATGAAAATCCTCTTTATTAGCAGATAGTTAGACTTTGAGAATACGGTCACCACGACCAATACCGGAAACCCCGGTACGGACGGTTTCCAGAATCAGCCCGGCATCCAGGGCATTGATGAAGGAATCCAGTTTGGAACTGGTTCCTGTCAATTCGATGACAAAGGTGGACTCGGTCACGTCGATGATACGACCGCGGAAAATGTCCGCCATACGCTTCATCTCTTCCCGATCCTTACCCGTGGCGCGCACCTTGATGAGCATCAGTTCGCGCTCCACGTGAGCGGCTTCGGACAGGTCCACCACCTTGACCACATCCACCAGCTTGTTGAGTTGCTTGGTGATCTGTTCCAGCACTTCATCGGACCCCCGGGTCACGATGGTCATGCGGGACAGGGAGGCATCCTCGGTGGGCGCCACGGTCAGGGTTTCAATGTTATAGCCCCGGGCGGAGAACAGGCCAGCCACGCGGGACAGGGCACCAGCTTCGTTTTCCAGCAGGACAGAAATAATGTGTCGCATGTTCATATGCTCCCCTTACAGGTCTTCGGCCAGAATCATTTCGGTCAGGCCCTTGCCGGCGGCCACCATGGGGAAGACGTTGGCGGTGGGATCAATGATGAAGTCCATGAACACCAGCCGGTCCTTGTATTCGGTAAAGGCCTTGCGCAGGGCAGGCTCCACATCCTCGGGCCGCTCGATCTTCATGCCCACGTGGCCGTAGGACTCGGCCAGCTTCACAAAATCAGGCAGGGAGGTCACGTAAGACTGGGAGTAGCGCTTGGAGTAGAACATTTCCTGCCATTGACGCACCATGCCCAGCATGCCGTTGTTCAGGTTGATGATCTTGATGGGCAACTCGAACTGCTTGCAGGTGGACAGTTCCTGAATACACATCTGGATGGAGCCTTCGCCGGTAATACAAGCCACCTGGGCTTCCGGATTGGCAAAGCGCACGCCCATGGCGTAAGGCAGCCCCACACCCATGGTGCCCAGACCGCCGGAGTTGATCCAGCGACGGGGCTTGTCGAATTTGTAGTACTGGGCAGCGAACATCTGGTGCTGACCCACATCGGAAGTCACGAAGGCATCGCCACCGGTCACTTCGTAGAGTTTCTCCACCACGTACTGGGGCATGATGTACTGGCTCTGCTTGTAACGCAGACTGTCGCGACCACGCCATTCCTCGATCTGCTTCCACCAGTCAGCCAGATTGCCATCACCCTGGAAGCCTTCGTCCAGCAGCTTGAGCATTTCGTCCAGCACATCGGGCACATTGCCGACGATGGGCACATCCACCTTCACCCGCTTGGAAATGGAGGAAGGATCGATATCGATGTGAATGATCTTGCGGGGCTCTTCACAGAAGTGCTCGGGATTACCGATCACCCGGTCGTCAAAACGGGCGCCCACAGCCAGAATCAGGTCCGCATAGTGCATGGACATGTTGGCTTCGTAGGTGCCGTGCATGCCCAGCATGCCCACGTTCTGCTTGTCCGTGGCGGGGAAGCCACCCAGACCCATCAGGGTGTTGGTGACGGGGAAGCCCAGCTTGCGAGCCAGCAGGGTCAGTTTTTCGGCCGCATCGGACAGAATCACGCCACCGCCGGTGTAGATGATGGGGCGCTTGGCCTCGGCCAGGAGCTGGACAGCCTT
>QKDJ01000268.1 GCA_003252145.1 Azovibrio restrictus | reverse complement strand
GCCGTGCCGTGGGCGTTGATGTAGTCGATGTCATCCACGCTCAAACCGGCATCCGCCAGGGTGGCATGGAGGGCGCGCACCTGGCCAGCGGCTTCGGGTTTGACTAGGTGGGAGTGGTCGCAGCTGATACCGTAACCGACCATTTCCCCGTGGATACGGGCGCCCCGGGCCTGGGCGTGTTCCCAGTCTTCCAGCACCAGGGCCGCACCTCCTTCGCCCAGAACCAGGCCCCGGCGATCCGCCGAGAAGGGGCGGCAGGCCAGGGGAGATGTTTCCGCGTTACCGGGGGCCATGACCCGCAGGGCTTCCCAGGCCCGGGCGACCCCGTAGGCCTGGGGCACGTCGGAGCCGCCGGTCATGACCACGGGGGCTTCGCCGCTACGCACCCGGCAGAAGGCTTCGCCGATGGCGATGGCCGAGGAGGCGCAGGCTACCGTGTGGCTCATGCTGATGCCGCCCAGACCCAGCTGGATGGAGATGTGGGCATTGGCAGCGTTGTTCATGCCCAGGATCACGGCCAGGGGTGAGAGCCGTTCACGGCCCTTCTGCCACAGTTCCCGGTAACCCTTTTCGTAGGCCAGGGTGCCCCCCAGGGCCGTGCCCCAGATGCAAGCCCAGTCATCCCGGGAGTTGTCTTCCACCCTGCGGGGCAGGCCCGCATGGTCCCAGGCCGAGAAGGCGGCAGCCATGGCCAGTTGGGAGAAGCGGTCCATCATGGCGGCCAGGGGCCGTCCCAGGCTGGCGTCTGCGTCAAAATCCGGGCAGCTGACGAAGGGAATGGAGAGGGGCCGGGGGGCGTCATCCGTCAGCAGATGACGGATGGCGGATTCGCCCGCGCAGAGGCGGGTGAAGTAGTCAGAAAGATTTCCGCCGTAAGGGCTGACCAGCCCCAGGCCGGTAATGGCGACCCGCCGATGATTCATGATGATTACTTCTTCTGTGCGGCAATCAGGCCATCCATGAGCGTAATCATCTCACCGACGGTTGCGGGCGATTTAATGTCTGAAGACAGTTTGATCTCGTAGTGGTCTTCAAATTCGAACATGAGTTCGAGCAACATGAGGGAGTCCACGCCCAGCTCCGCCAGGGGGGCTTCCAGAACGACACGTTCGGGCTCCACTTCCAGGCGGTCCTTGAGGAACTCGCGAATCAGGTCAAGGGAATTCATAGGTGCCGGATTCTATCGGAAAGTCATGGTTTGCCAAATGGGTAGAAGGCAAACCAGGGGTTTGAAAAGGGAGGAATAGGCATGTTGTCGGCATGGTGAAGGGGCCATCGGTTACCATGGGCAGCCTTTTTCTACCTTCAGGACCCTTTTTTGAGCTCTTACCGCCCTTCCTCTTCGCTGCCCTGGTATCGCCAGCTGCTGGCCCGGATGTGGGTGCTCATGCCCTTGAAGGCAATCGGGACGACGCTCTTCATGGTCCTGTTTTTTCAGGCCTATTTTGCCATCCTGAGAAATCCGCCCAGCCCGCCCTGGATCATGCCCCTGACGGCGGTGGATAGTTGGGTGCCCTTTACGCCCCTGGCCTATCCCTTCTACGTGTCCCTGTGGGTTTATGTGTCCCTGCCCCCTGCCTTTCTGGGCAATCTGCGCATGCTGCTGTTGTTTGGCTTCTGGGTCAGTGCCTTGTGCCTCTTCTGCCTGGGGATTTTCTGGTTTTTCCCCACGGCCGTACCCATTCCGAACATTGACTGGAGCCTTTATCCGGAACTGGAGCGCATCAAGGGGCTGGATGCGGCCGGCAATGCCTGTCCTTCCCTCCATGTGGGGTCCGCCGTTTTTGCCATGGTCTGGCTGGAATGGATACTGTGCCGGGTGGGGGCTCCCCGGTGGGTACGCTGGGGCAATCTGATCCAGTGCCTGCTCATCGCCTGGTCCACCCTGGCAACCCGCCAGCATGTGGCGCTGGATGTTTTGAGTGGCGCGCTGGTTGGGGCTCTCTTTGCCTGGGGTTCCCTGATGCATATCCGCAAGGTGGCGGCAGGAAAAGGAGCAGGAAAAGGGCTGTGAAAGGTCCTCAAGCAAGGCGGGGGTTGTAAGGGCAGCGGATTCCTGTGGGCTTGGCCCGGGAAGCCCATGCCATATGCCTGTATCGGGGCATACCTATGTTATACATGGGGCCTTCATTCCTTTCGAGACAACCCCATCATGACCGCCCAGGAAAAAGATGCCGTGTACGGCACTGAAGATGTTCTCATCAGCCTCTGCAATTCCGTTACCAAGGTGCTCAGCGTGGCCACCCAGAGCCAGCTGCGTTATTCCGGCATGGTGCAACGCATCACCAAGACCTGCCTGAAACCGGATATCGGCTGCTTCGTGCTGTTCGACGGAGGCTTTTCCGGTCTGGTGGTGATCAACTTCTCGGCCCAGGCGGCCATGGAACTGTACGAGAACTACATGCTCAACATGGGCATGTCTCGTTCGGAACTGGCCACCACGCATACCTCCGACGAGGTCAGCAATGTGATGGGTGAACTGATGAACCAGATCGTGGGCGATTTCACCGGCAAGGTGGCCCGGGAACTGCAGACCCACATCACCCAGAACCAGCCCAAGATGCTGGCCCTGAACAAGCAGGTGATGCTCAGTGTGGATACCAACCTGGACAAGCCTGAAGCACGCCGGGTTACCTTCTACACCAGTCGCAACAACATCTTCTATCTGGAACTGGCCATGGATCGGACCGAGTTCATCAAACTCTACGATTTCGAGCCCCAGGAAGCCGAGGACCCGGATGACCTTTTCGCTCAGGCCGACAAGCCCACTACTGCTGCCGCAGCTCCGGCAAACGACAGCAGCGAGCAGGACGAACTGCTTCGTTCCCTGGGGATGTAAGGGAGGTCAAGAGCCTCAATTACAAGCTTTTAGTAGCGGCGCAGTTCGGACTTGTCCGGGGTGCCGCTAACTACATCGAAATCCATGCTGGTGATGGTCTGGCCTTCCTGGGTGGCCACCACCAGCCGCCACTCGCCGGGCTCCGGGTTGCTCACGTAGGAGTAACCCCGGAATCCGCCCCGGCGTCCTCCCTGTATTGTAAAGCGTATGGTGCGCACCGTATTCCAGTCCCCATTGGCCGCGTGAAATTGCCAGCGATGCTCCAGGTCAGCCGAAAGGCCCCGGGGGGCAAACACGGCGGAGATACCGTACAGGTTTTCCCCCTTGGGCAGATGCAGGGTGTCTGCCTGACTACGCCAGAACTGCCAGGCCGCCGCCGGTTCCACCTGCATGCTGAATTCCCCCTTTTCCAGCTGGAAACCCTGGCCCACGGCACTGGCCTTGTTCACCAGAGGTACGGGGGCAATCATGTCCATGTGCCAGGCCAACAGCAGGGCGGCCGCCACCCCCCAGGCGGGACGGATGCGTCCCGGATGACCGGGTACAAGCCAGTACAGCCCCTGGGCCAGGGCCAGTCCCAGGGCCGTGGAGGCATAAAACCAGCGGGGGTCCAGACTGCCGATGGCGTGGGGCAGGGCGAAATTCATCAGCAGGATGGCGCACAGGGCAAACAAAGCCCAATTGAGCGTGAAGCGGCGCCCGTAGCGGTCCCGCCAGAACTCGTTGGCGATCAGGAGCAGAGCCAGGAAGCCGGCCGCCAGCCAGGCCTGCAGATGGCCTGCGCTCTTGATGTAGAGGATGAACAGGGCCGAAAACAGGCCGCCAAAGAAGAATTGCAGCAGCAGGTAGGGGGCGATCCAGCGGATTTGCATCCAGCGGCCCCGGGTAGTGGTGCTGGGCTCGGGAGGGTGTATGAAGCGGTCCC
>QKDJ01000258.1 GCA_003252145.1 Azovibrio restrictus | reverse complement strand
TACGTTGCCCGCCGTATCGTCGTAGTAGGCCACCCGGTTACCGCCCTTGTCGAAGTTTTCTGCCTCAATCACGCCGGGTACGGGGAATGGCGTGCCGGTGAAGGGGGTGTTGGTGACAACAGGTGCCGGCGCGGTGGAAGTGTCCGTAGTGCTACCGGTACTGCCAGTACTGCCGGTGGTAGTGCCTGTGCTACCCGTGCTACCAGTGCTGTCCGTAGTGGTCGTGGAGCCGGTGGAAGTATCCGTGGAAGTGGTGGTACCCAGACTGATGATGTCGTTCTGGATGGTGAAGGTCTTGCCGGCTACCTGGACCGTCCACACCCCGTTACTCAGGGTAGCGCTGGGTGCTGGCGTACTGGTATCCGTCACGCAGCCCACATTCAGCAGGGTGACGAACTCGGCACTGGTGACCTTGCTGGTGCTATAGAAGGTGCCGTGCCACTGGGCTGTCCAGCTCCCCGTGGGATTGGCGGAGAAGGCATTGGTCTGCTTGAAGGCCGTGGTGGGGCCACCCAGCACATTGACACAGAGGCTCTGTCCCCCGTTCTGGATCGTGGCCGCCGTACCTGACGAGGAACTCATCTGATTGATGGAATGGATGTTCCACTCCCACTGCCGGGCGGTGGAAGACGCCAGATTGTCGTAGATCAGGACCTGGTTGGGCGGCAGGTAGACCAGGGCCCGCACGGCTTTTTGCAGGGCGCCTGCGTAGGCTGGGGTGGCATCACCGTAGATGATTTCGTAATCCGCCCCCTTGGTATAGCGGGTGAGCTTGCTGCCGCCGATCTTGTCGCTGGTTTCAAAGATGGTCTGTCCCAGGCCCCCGTCGTAGGTGATGGCGTTATGGGCCTTGGTCTGCTTGTACCACTGGAGCCAGTGGGCAGTTTTGTAGTCGTCGTAATAACCCGAGTCGATGGCCAGCCGCTGGCCTCCGGAGTTGATCACGAAACTGTTCTGGTCCCCATGGCTGTGGTTGTAGGAACCGTAGGGACTGCTCTTGAAATACACGGAAGTCCGGGCCGGATTGGAGAGATCGCTGTGCATGGCCGCCCAGCCGATGCCTCGTAACACCATGGAGTTGGAGGTACCACTGGGGAAGGCCGCCGTGGTGTAGTCAGCCGGTGGCGCCAACATGACTTCCATCCGGGCCGGATCTTCACCCTTCAACTGACTGGCGTACCAGCGGCCTAGAGGCGTAGGCGCAAACCAGGTGGCTGCCTTGCCGAAGCGGGCCCAGTTTTCCGTAGGCTTGGTCTCGGCACCATCACCGAAAGTACCGGAGGGCGTACCAGGAGGAATGAAATAGGCCAGAAAGTTGCTCCAGTTACGCATCCAGGACTTCTGGGCGATATCCACGCCAACCCCCCAGCGCAGGACATACCAGGGCACCAGGGAATCTCCCATGTCCCAGGAGCCCTGGGTGGTGCCATTACCGTGGCCGCTATCCCCGTCGCCCCAGGGGCTGGTCAGATTGACCGCTTCGGGAATCGCCGTCTGCATCCAGGTCTGGGCCGCCGGAATATCACCGGCCAGAATCACCGACATGGCTGCCAGGATGGTGAGGGTCAGGTTGCCATGGGAGTCCCGGGGGTAGATGGCCACCCGGGAACGGGTGCCGATCACGTCATCCACCATCATCTGGGTGCGCACCTGCAAGGTGTTGAGCACCTGGGTACGAGTGGAGGAATCCAGTTGGGGCTGCAGCCAGTCATAGACCAGAGCCATGGTCCAGGCAATTTCCCGGGCCCCCATGTCCATGCCGGGCACCTTGTAGCTGGTGGTACCGGTGGGACTCCAGGAGGCCAGGTTCCTGAGCCGGGTGGTGGCATCCGTCAGGTACTTGCTCTGTTTGGTGAAGATGTAGGCCATGGCCACGTTGAGGGTGCGCTTGCATTCATCGTGGGCATCGGACCAATTGGCCCCTGCCGAGGTCGAGGTGGGTTCCTTCTGGGGGGCTACCCCGAGCTTCCCATCGGCCTCATCGAGAATGGAGGCCAGGCCTGCCTGCCGTTGGCTGACCATGGTGGCCAAGGTCGTGGCATCAGGCAGCCCCCGGGGATGGGCCTTGGCAATGGCCTTGCTGTACAGGGTGGCGGCATCGGGCACCAGGAAGCTCTGGGCCGAGCTGTCGACGGTGAAGTGCCGGACCAGACTGGTCTTGGTACCACTGGAGTTGGTCACCTGAACCTGCCAGCCGTAGTAACCGGCGGGCAGTACCTCATTCCAGTTCAACCAGTTGGCGTTGGTGGACAGGCTCTTCACCCGGCCATCGGGATAGGTCAGGGTCACCTGATATTTGGCATCGGAACTGAGGTCAGGCCAGCCAAAATCCGGTGGGGTCTGGGTCACATAAGCACAGTCGGCAGGCCGGACATAGGCAGCCAGTTCATTGCTGCTCACCATCCAGTCCGTACCGCTGATGGGGGTACAGCTGGTCTGGGCCTGACTGGCCAGAGGCATCAAGCTGATACAGCTGACAAGCAGGCTGAGCAGCCATCGCCAGCAACGGGAAAGTACCTGGGCTTCTGCAGGCTGGTCCGAGACACCACGGGAGTGATGCCAGGACGTGGGTGCGGAAGAAATGTGTATTGAATAGGTTTTCACGACACGCTCCAATCCTGTTGAGGTGGTCAGCTGCAGGACTAGGAGGACACCGTAACTTCACGCGTTCCGGCAGCACCTGCTGCGCCCGACCGTTGATTACATTAGAGACTCAACTTAGCAAACTGGATGTGGAACTTGCATGAGCCACATGGACTAGCAATCCCTTTGACCCCATGGGTCTTTCCCCGTCAAACCGGCTTTTTCAGAGGGGACTACCGGTAAACCCGTAGCTGAAATACATGATGGGCCGTATTGGAGAGTGCGCCTCCCTTTTCTAGTATTCATCACTCAGGATCAAATCGGGGCCGCCGCAGAAAATCCGGGGCGGCTCTTTTCATCTCACTCAAGTGGATGTACCAGGGAGATCATAATGATGAGCACGATATTTGCGCTGCAACCCCTTGATTTTCTAGCCAGAGACCACGCTTCGGAACAGTCCTGCGCTGACGATGCCATGCAGGATGATGCGGCTTTGATCCTGCTGGATGCAGAGGGGCATATTGAATTCTGCAGCGACTCCATTCCCTGGTTGCAACAGGACGACAGCCTGCTCGGCAAGCATATTTCCCAGGTCTTCCCCCACATGCCCCTCCGGCATCACACCCCAGGCTACAACCTGGCCTATGTGCACTTCGCTTTTGCCAGCAACCGCTGGCAACGCCACATGGCCCATCTGGCCGAACAGACCTTACAACCTCTGGATATCGTGCTGCGTCACGTCCGCCTCCATGGCCGTGACTGCCTCGTCGGCCTGCTTCGCCCGGTACGCCGGCTGCTGGCCCGCAATCACCCCATACAAGGGGAAACGGAGCTACCGGCCTGGGGCAGGAATCAGGCTATGCCGGAACTACACGCCCGGCACATGATGCCCCTATTTGCCACCGCTTGAGGTGGTGGTGATGCCGTTGCGGATCGCGTATTTGGTCAGGTCCGCAACATTGTGCAGATTGAGTTTGCGCATGATGTTGCGCCGGTGAACCTCCACCGTGGAAAAGGCCACGTGCAGACATTCCGCAATCTGTGACGAGGTTCTGCCCTCAGCCACCAATTGCAGGACCTGGCGCTCCCGGGGACCCAGTCGTGGCGCGGCCACATTGCCGTTGCTGTGATCCAGCAGGGCATCCGTCAGGGTGGCCGCCACTTCCGGACACAGGTAATTCCGGTTCAAA
>QKDJ01000257.1 GCA_003252145.1 Azovibrio restrictus | reverse complement strand
GACGATGTGGCCAACGACCAGCGCAAGGTCATTTACGCCCAGCGTAACGAATTGCTGGCCACCGAGGACATCTCCGAAACCGTCACGGCCATGCGCCACGGGGTGCTGGAGGAAATGTTCCGTCAGTACGTGCCCGCTGAATCCGTGGAAGAACAGTGGGACATTCCCGGTCTGGAGCGTGCCCTGGCTGGCTTGTTCCTGGTGGAAGTGCCCCTGGCCCTGTGGATCACCCAGGAGCCCACCCTGACCGATGACGAAATCCTCAGCCGTCTGGCCAAGCTCATCGACGAGATTTACGAGGGCAAGGTGGCTCAGGTGGGTGGCGACATCTTCCGCCAGTTCGAGCGCAACGTGATGCTGCAGAGCCTGGACACCCACTGGCGCGAACACCTGGCCGCTCTGGATCATCTGCGTCAGGGTATCCACCTGCGCGGCTATGCTCAAAAGAATCCCAAGCAGGAATACAAGCGGGAGGCCTTCGAGCTGTTCGAGGCGCTGCTGGACGAGATTCGCCGGGAGGTGACCCGGGTGCTGGCGACCGTGCAGATCCGCTCCCAGGAGGACGTAGCAGAGACTGCGCCCCATGCGGATGTGGAAAACGTCCAGTACCAACATGCGAACTACGACAGCATCCAGGGTGAATCCAGTGAGGAGGAGGCCAAGCCCCTGCCTACCCATGCGGACCCCAAGATCGGTCGTAACGACCCCTGCCCCTGCGGTAGTGGCAAGAAATACAAGCACTGTCACGGAAAGCTGGCTTAATCCTTCCTGACGGAGCAGATCGGCGTCCTGCGGGGCGCCGATTTTCCTTCTTCTTTACCTTTTTCTTCGGAGTAGTCCCATGCCTGTGAATTACGCCACGCCCGCCCCTGAAGCCTTGAACGCCATTGCCGGTGTCCGTCTCGGTACGGCGGAGGCGGAAATTCGCAAAAAGAACCGTCGGGACCTGACCCTGATTGAACTGGAATCCGGCGCCACTGTGGCCGGGGTATTCACTCTGAACCGTTTTTGCGCCGCCCCCGTGCAACTGTGCCGCAAGCATCTGGCAGAAGGTCCGGGCATCCGCGCCCTGGTGATCAACACTGGCATCGCTAATGCGGGTACCGGCGAGCCTGGCCGTCAGGCCGCCCAGGCCACTTGCGATGCGGTGGGCAAGTTGCTGGGGATCGGTGCCGACCAGGTGCTGCCTTTCTCCACCGGCGTGATTCTGGAACCCCTGCCCGTGGAGCGTCTGGTGGCCGGCTTGCCTGCCACCCTGGCTGATCTCAAGGCCGATCACTGGCATGGGGCGGCCCATGCCATCATGACCACTGACACCATCGCCAAGGCGGCCTCTCGCAAGCTCACCATTGGTGGCAAGACCATTTCCATCACCGGCATTTCCAAGGGCGCCGGCATGATCAAACCCAACATGGCCACCATGCTGGGTTTCATGGCTACCGATGCGGGCATTGCTCAGCCCCTGCTGGACACCCTGGTGAAGGAAGCCGCTGACGAGTCCTTCAACTGTATCACCGTGGATGGGGATACCTCCACCAACGATTCCTTCATCATGATCGCCACGGGTAAAGGGGAACTCAGTTTCGTGACCGGTCAGGAAGCCGGTTGGGCCGAGGCCAAGGCCGCCCTGATCGATGTGGCCAAGGAGCTGGCCCAGGCCATCGTCCGGGATGGGGAAGGCGCCACCAAGTTCATCAGCGTGCTGGTGGAAGGGGGCAAGAGCCGGGACGAGTGCCGCCAGGTGGCCTACGCCATCGGCCATTCTCCCCTGGTCAAGACCGCCTTCTTCGCCTCCGACCCCAACCTGGGCCGCATTCTGGCTGCCGTAGGCTATGCGGGTATCACCGATCTGGACGTGGATGGGGTCAAGGTCTGGCTGGAGGCTGCTGGTCAGTCGGCCCTGGTTTCTGAACTGGGCGGTCGTGCTGCCGCCTACAAGGAAGAAATGGGTGCGGCCATCATGGCTCATGCCGAGATCACCGTGCGGGTGCACCTGGGCCGGGGCGAGGCCAAGGCCAGCGTCTACACCTGTGACTTCTCCTACGACTACGTGAAGATCAACGCGGATTACCGCAGTTAAAGTCCTTGGGTCACGGCCCGCCAAAAGGCGGGTTTTTAAGACCTATGCGGTTTTGATGGATATGGGGCGTTTGCTTAAGGCAAAGGAGGCGTCATGGGGGCAGAGGAGATGGTCGCGGCGATAGATTCGGCGGCGCATCAATTAGAAGAGGTGGAAAGCTTCTTCGGCATTGTTGTGGTTATGGATGCTCTTGGAGCAAAGTCATTGACTATGCAGGGAGCCAGAGATTTTCTGCAACTCAGAGATAAATTGGTCAATGACTTGCCGAAAGAGCACAAAGAATTCTATTCACAGATGCAGGACGCCTGGGGGAAGCAGTCGGAAATTGTGCCTGCATATGAAGTGCTGACATTTGGAGATTCCTTCATTTTTTTGTTCCCATGCGAAAGGCATGAGCTTCCGGAGGCGCTTACTTGGGTCCAGGGGTGGTGCGGGGATAGCATTCTTTCGGCAATGGAGCACAAGGTGTTTTTACGCGGGGCACTTTCTATTGGAGAGTATTTGTACGGTGGAAGTCAGTCGAATACAGTATTGGGCCCTGCAGTAGCGGATGCCGCTACTTGGTGTGAGCAGGTAGATTGGATCGGCCTGAGCGTAACGCCATCGGCAGGTTATTTCTTAGAGCGACAAAGTAACAGACTCGACTCCATGCAGTATGAGAGTGCCCATGAGTTTCTTGAGTTGAAGACCTTCATTAAATATTCCGCCCCTATCAAAGGAGGGGGAAGAGAGGAGCTTTGGACCGTTATGTGGCCAGGCTTGTTAGTTTCAGATGAGCTGGATTCCATGTTGCAGAAATTGGCTGAATATTTTGCTGGGGCCCCAATGCCTAAGGGCTCGGAGGGCAAATATGCAAATACTTGGAAGTACGCGCAATGGCTCCTAGAAGAGTCCATGAAATGGGACTCTCACTAAGGAGACTTTGATGAGATGGTCTCCGGCTCCCTTGGGTATTCTAGGGCTGATATTTTCTCAATCTGATGCGCCGGAACCAGCCCCCCGCCAGGGCGGGCTGGTCCAGTTCCAGATGCAAGTCGGGGGTGCGGTTCAGCACCTCTTCAAACACCACATCCATCCGGGTTGCCACACGGCTTGAGAGGGGCGTCAGCAGGCGCCGCAGGGGTGCTCGCTGGCCGGGTCTCAGGAATTTGTCCAGGATCAGGATGCTGCCGCCGGGTTTGAGTACCCGGGCGGCTTCCGTCAGGCAGGCCTCCGGTTGATTCACCACGGCCAGGATCAGATGCAGGACCACGTGATCAAAGCTGGCAGAGGCCAGGGGAAGCTGGCGCACGTCCCCCAGAAGCGGGGTGAAATGCAGATGCTGGAAGCGGGGTAGGGCCCGGGCCAGCATGGCCGGGGTCAGATCCAGCCCCACGTACTGGTGCTGGAGCGGTAGCCAGGGGGCGTCCAGGCCTGTGCCCAGTCCAGCCAGCAGTACTCGGGCCGGTTGCTCCGGCAGGTGAGCCAGGCTGTCCCGGCGCAGGTGGCGGGTGGCCCGGTCTACAAAGCTGTCGTAGACCGGGGCGATGAGCCGGTAGCTGTGGCGCAGGGACACAAATTGCCCATGTTTAGTGAAGCGTGCGGGGCGTGGCCAGGACGAATTCGGGAATGTCGGCATCGAAGGGACTGCCGTCGTCACCCACCATCTGGTAGGTGCCGCGCATGGTGCCCACCGGGGTTTCCAGCACACAGC
>QKDJ01000169.1 GCA_003252145.1 Azovibrio restrictus | reverse complement strand
CCTGCTGCAATTGTTCAGCCAGCAGGCGAGCCAGGTTCGTGGCTTCAGGCGTGGTAAATCCGGTAGTGACCAGGGCACCAGGAAAACCGGCACCCAAGGTGCCAATGGAGGCACAGGGCTCCGGATAGGCTTCTGCCAGCCACTGACTGATGGTGGTCTTGCCATTGGTGCCGGTAATGGCCAGCAGACTCAGCTGCTCACTGGTCCGCCCTGCCAGTTCATGGGCCAAGGGACCGGCCAGGGCACGCAAATTACTGATCGACAGATGGGGCACGTTCCAGGTGGTTTTCCAGACGAAATCACCACCTGGTTCCCAGCATACGGCCAGGGCACCCGCTTGAATCGCTTGCTCAATGTAACGACGACCATCCGCACCATCACCCGGATAGGCCAGGAACAGATCACCCGCCCTAACCTGGCGACTGTCATCCATGGCTCCCTTGAGGGGGATGCCTGCGAAATGTTGGAGCACCTGCTGGAGCATCAGGTTCTGGGTCATAGCTGCCCCCCCTGATTCAGCCCACCGGCCACCTGCACGGGCGCATCAGGAGCCACACCCATGTTGCGCAGGGTGCCCAGGACAATCTTGGAGAACACGGGCCCAGCCACATCGCCCCCGTAATGCTTGCCCGCACTGGGTTCATCCAGCATGACTGCCACGATAATGCGGGGATCGGACATGGGAGCAATGCCCACGAAGGAGGCCACATATTTCTTGGCGTAAACGCCGCCTTCAAGCTTCAACGCCGTCCCGGTTTTGCCCCCCACCCGGTAACCCGGCACATGGGCCTGAGGCGCCGTACCGCCAGGGCCCACCACCATTTCCATCATGGTGCGCACTTCACGCACGGTCTGCGGAGAGAAAATTTGTACGCCTCGGGGGGGCAGCCCTTCCTGGGCCTGCAGGGACAAGGGCAGCAAATCCCCATCCCGAGCGAAGACCAGATAGGAGCGAGCTAACTGAATCAGGCTGACGGAAATCCCGTGACCGTAGGACATGGTGGCCTGCTCAATGGGGCGCCAGCTTTTCCAGGGGCGCAAACGACCACCTACCTCACCAGGAAAACCCAGGGAAGGCGGCGTACCAAAGCCAAGGGAGTCAAACATTTCCCACATTTCTTTAGGGGGAAAATTCAGAGCCATCTTTACCGTCCCCACATTGGAGGACTTCTGCAGCACCTGGGCCACCGTCAAAGCTCCATGGGGATGAGCATCGGAAATGGTGGCCGTACCAATGGTGATCCGCCCCGGCGCGCAATCAATGACAGTGTCAAAACGCACCTTGGCCCGTTCCAGGGAAAGGGCAACGGTAAAAGGCTTCATGGTGGAGCCGGGCTCGAAACTGTCAGTGACTGCCCGGTTGCGCAATTGAGGCCCAGTCAGGCTCGCTCGGTTATTGGGGTTGTAGGATGGCCAGTTGGCCAGAGCCAGCACCTCCCCCGTACGTGCATCCACCACCACAGCGCCACCCGCCTTGGCCTTGTTTTCAATGGCAGCCTGCTTGATGGCTGAGAAGGCCAGATACTGGATCTTTGAATCCATGGACAGGCGGATGTCCTTCCCATCCTGGGGCGGACGCATGCCGCCCACATCTTCGACGATCTGGCCACGGCGATCACGGATCACGCTACGACTTCCAGAACGGCCCATCAAATCCTGCTGAAAGGCCAGTTCCACACCTTCCAGGCCCTTACCATCCAGGCCGGTGAAGCCCACGATATGGGCCACCATGTCGCCGGCCGGGTAGAAGCGACGAAACTCCTGGTCCTGATGAATGCCAGGCAACTTCAGGGCGGCAATGCGCTGAGCCACGTCCGGCGGAATCTGACGATGCAGGTAAGTAAAGTTCTTGTCGGTCGCCAAGCGCCGATTCAATTCTTTCACATCCATTTCCAGCAGGGTCGCCAGGGCTTTCGCCTGCCCCGGATCCAGCTTGGCATCACCGGGGATCGCCCAGATGGACTTGACCGGCGTACTCACGGCAAGCAGCTCACCATTGCGATCCAGAATCTTGCCCCGGGATGCAGGCACTTCCATGTCTCGCCGGTAGCGAGACTCCCCCTTATCCTGCAGGAACTCGTTATTGATCACCTGCAGATAGAAACTACGCCCTACCAATGCAAGCAGAAGCAACAATAAAGCAAGGCCCGTAAAACGAGAACGCCAGCCTGGCAAAGCCAGCTGGAGCAAGGGGTTTTCCGTGAACCGGTGGGGTTTTGGCGCGCCTCGCCTTCGTACAACCATCAGCGCCCTCCCTGCCCGACCGTTACTGGCGCCACCGCCGGAGGCACGGCGCCACCGCCGGAGGCACAAGCATGTGCAAACGCTCCCGGGCGATACTCTCGATCCGCCCATGGGTCGCCCAAGTGGAGAGCTCCAGTTGTAGCTGGTCATACTCCACATCCAGTTGGCGACCCCGCTCCTGCTCCTGCTCCAAGGCCTGGAACAACTTGCGCGCCTTGTGCTGGGACGTAACGGTACCCAGACCGCAACACACGGCAACGAATAGCAGGATGAGATTGAAGCGCAGCATCAGATTTTCTCAGCCACACGCATGACCGCACTCCGGGCACGAGGATTAGCTACCACCTCAGCTGCCGAAGGCTTCATGGCCTTGCCCACCAGGCGCAGCTTGGGCTGGGGCAGCTGATCGGCCCGCAAGGGCAAATTGCGCGGTACCGTATCTGCCGGACTCGCCTGCTCCCGCATGAACTGCTTGACGATCCGATCCTCCAGGGAATGGAAGGAGATCACCACCAGCCGCCCTCCCGGCTTCAGCAGCTCCAGGGCTTGAGGCAGGGCTAACGCGAGTTGGCCGAGCTCCTGATTGACATGAATCCGTAGAGCTTGAAAGCTGCGCGTCGCCGGGTCCTGACCCGGTTCACGGGTCCGCACGGCTTCGCGTACAAGCGCGGCGAATTCCCCTGTGGTTGTAATAGGCCGCTCGGCCCGAGCAGCCACAACCTTCTTTGCAATCTGGAAAGCAAACCGTTCTTCGCCATAATTTCTAATGACCTCCGTAATTTCCCGGATTTCAGCCGTCGCCAACCACTCCGCAGCCGTCTCCCCGCACGTGGTATCCATGCGCATATCGAGCGGTGCATCCTGACGAAAACTGAACCCTCTGCCACCATCGTCCAGCTGTGGACTGGACACCCCCAAGTCAAACAACACCCCATCCAGCCCCGACAGGCCGGCCTCAGCCGCCCCTTCCGCCAACTCGGAGAAAGGGCGATGCAACAAAACAAAATTCGGATTTGTGATTTGACGCCCAACGGCAATGGCATCCGGGTCCCGATCCAGAGAAACCAAACGTCCCGAAGCTCCCAGGCGACTCAGAATGGCCCGGCTATGGCCACCGCGACCAAAGGTAGCGTCCAGATAAGCCCCTTCGGGTTTCACCGACAGGGACTCCACCGCCTCCTCCAGAAGCACCGTCACATGGGCGGCACCCGCACTCACAGCACAAGATCTCCAAGCCCGCCCGGCAACCCTTCTGCCATGACTTCCGCAGCCAGATCATTCTGCTGCTGCCAGCCACTCTCACTCCAGATTTCGAAGTGACTACCCATACCCACCATGTAAACGGTCTTTTCCAGCTGCGCATAGGCACGCAACTCCGGCGCCACCAGCAGGCGGCCCGCCGAATCAGGCACCTCGGTGCGCGCATTACCCATCATGACCCGCTTGATGGACGCCGCCCTCGGATCAAGGCTGGAGACTTTGAGAATCTGATCACGAATGGGCTGCCAGGCGGGGGCCGGGTAGAGCAACAGACAGCGATGGGGATGGGCGGTCAGCACCAGGGAGCCCTCAGACGCCGAGACGAGCGCATCCCGGTGCCTTGCCGGAATGGCAAGCCGCCCTTTTGCGTCGAGACTCAGTGACACCGCGCCTTCGAACATTCCCTCTAAACCCCCGTTTACCCACTTATAACCACTTCTTCCCACTTTAAGACACAGCCCCATCTAGCGTCAAGGACAAAATTGCCAATTTTTTGAGTCAAGACAAGGACTTACAGACAATTTTTATAAAAATGCTTCGCAAAAATTTACTTAAAAATCAATGCTCGAGAAAAGGAAGTGAAAGTGCTTTATTAGGAGTGTTGAGTGGTGGGATTTTTTTGTACAAACCGCGAAAAGACCACGCCATCGGCATGAA
Source organism: Azovibrio restrictus (assembly GCA_003252145.1). Lineage (GTDB taxonomy): Bacteria > Pseudomonadota > Gammaproteobacteria > Burkholderiales > Rhodocyclaceae > Azovibrio > Azovibrio restrictus_A. Next base: position 1,907 of record QKDJ01000169.1, on the reverse strand, counting down.
AAAAACCGGCCAAGGGGACTTGCGGTGGGAAAAAGTGGAACAGGCGACCCACTTGCGTGGATCGCCTGTCTTGAATTGAAGGGGAGCCGGCCTGTAAGCCGGGTTCTGTGGGGGTTTGCACCCCCGGCAGCCATTCCTCTAGGCCCTGCATTGCTACAGGGCTCAAGCAACCTACCCGGAAGCAGCGCGGGCCACGCCTAGTGCTTCCCTATTTGGTCTTGCTCCGGATGGGGTTTACCGTGCCAGTCCTGTCACCAGTCCTGCGGTGGGCTCTTACCCCGGTGAGGCTTGCGCCCCACCGCCCGGACCTGAAGCCCGGCCACCGTTTCACCCTTACCTGATCCCCTTCTTTCTGCGCAGCGAACTGCACCAGGAAAGAGGACTTTGCCGCCTCACAGCGTCAAAGTCGGGGCCATCGGCGGTCTACTCTCTGTTGCACTTTCCGTCGCCTTGGGCCTTGCGGCTTATAACGCCCGGCCGTTAGCCGGCATCCTGCCCTGTGGAGCCCGGACTTTCCTCCCCCCGCTTGCGCGGGCAGCGGCTGCCTGGCCGACTCCCGGGGCGGATTATACGCGGGAGCCGGTCGTTTCCCGTCGTCCTGAACGAAACTGCCAGGTGTCATCGTAATGGGCCGGAGCTGCGCTTTCCGGCACCAAGCCGGGAATCCCCAGCAGAGGCAGAGGGTGCAGCTCCTTGGGAGCCAGGTAATGCCCTGCACCAATATCCTCGGCCAAGCGGCAATCCAGAGATTGACGCCGCGCTTCCAGAGACTGGGCGTGCCACTCGGGGGCTACCGGATAGAGCACTGCCTTGGCGGTCAGACCACGAAAGGGAGCCAGCAATTGCTCGTAGGTCGCATGACCGAACACATGAAACTCCATGTGAGCTTGCAGCCGCTCCCGCTCCTCCCAGAACAGACGCTTCCACTGAAAATCCCGCAACAAGCCCAACAGTTCGGGACAACTGCAGGCCACCAGAATGCCGCATTCGTCCAGATGGGTCATGGCATCCCTGGCGGCGCCCCGTGTTCCCGGCAAGCGACTCTTCCAGTGCCGCACATTCAAGGCTTGCTTGGCCTTGGGAAAGGCCAACCAAACCAGCCCGTTGAAGAAGTCGTGCCAGTTATCCAAGCGGGTCTCGACACGCCCGGTGGTCCAGATACGCTCCTCGTAACCCAGACCGTCAGCACAGGGTTCAGCCAGGGTCAGCGGCAAACCGGAACCACTTTGCAGCCCGGCTTCCTGAACTATGCGAGCCAGCCACTCCTGATCTGGTCCCCGCTGCAGACCCGTCATGCCTTCTGGCCACCAGGGAGACAAGGTGGCAAACAGACCTGCCTGAGCCGGGGTCATTGTCCTTCAGATGGGGCTGCCGCCTCCGGCTTGGGCGAAGGCGTGAAGGTAAACACATTATTCTTGACGGAAAACACCCCCAACTGCTCGCCAAAACCTCCCGGCGGGTCTTCGGTCATCTTGGCAAAACCCTGACAGGTCCGGGTTTCTGCCACATACATATTGCGCCCCACCTTGAAGATGTAGGTTCCCGGCCCCGGTTGCCACAGTTCCACCGACACGTTAGGCAGGGCTTTCTGGATCACGTGCTTGCGCTGACAGTCAGGCAGACGGGAGACCACCACCGCCAGCTCCACATCCTTTTCCCAGAACAGGTTCCGCTCACGCACCACGGACAGGGCATGCTGGGGACTTTCGATGATGTAGGCCGCACCATCATTGATACAGCCCGTGAGCAAAAAGGGGAATAACAGCAGGGGCAAAAGACGCTTGGCAGACATGAGAACCTCCCGTTCAGTCCAGCAATTTCCAACTCAGGGTTTCACCCGCCCGCAAGGGCACCAGGGTTTCACCACTCACATAGGGATAGACCTCAGGCACCGGCAGTGGCGTCTT
>QKDJ01000228.1 GCA_003252145.1 Azovibrio restrictus | reverse complement strand
CCCCAGCACCCCCAGGCCCAGGCCGATGCAACCGATCAGAGCCCCCTGGATGATGAACACGGTCATGATGCTGCCTGGCTTCGCCCCCAGGGTACGCAGGATGGCGATATCCGCCTGCTTGTCCGTCACCGCCATCACCAGGGGGGAAACGATATTGAAAGCCGCCACCGCCACGATCAGGGAAAGAATGATGAACATCATGTTCTTCTCGATCTGCACGGCCCGGAAGAAATTGGCGTGACTACGGGTCCAGTCCGACACATAGGCGTCCGCATTGATCATGCCCGCCACCTGTCGGGCCACCCGGGGTGCATCGAACAGATCCTTGAGCTTGAGGCGCACCCCGGTTACTCCATCCCCCAGGCGGTAGAGCCGCTGGGCATCGCCCAGATCCACCAGGGCCAGACCAGAGTCGTATTCGTACATACCCACTTCAAAAATACCCACCACGGTAAAGGCCCGCAGCCGGGGCACCACCCCCGCCGGGGTCACGGCCCCCTGAGGCGCGATCACCGTCACCTTGTCACCCATATGCACCCGCAGGGCCCGGGCCAGTTCTGACCCCAGGACAATGCCGAACTCTCCGGGCTTCAGATCATCCAGCTGACCGCTCTGCATATGCTGGGCAAAATTGGCCACCTTCTCTTCCAGGCTGGGCTCGATACCCCGGACCATCACGCCCCTTACTTCCTGATCCACGGACAGCATGGACTGGGCCTGGATGAAAGGAGCGGCCGCCACCACCTCTTCATGGGCACTGGCCTCCATGGCCACCCGGGCCCAGTTGGGCAGGGCACCGTCCATGGATTCGATCTGGATATGGGAAGCCACACCCAGAATGCGGGTGCGCAGTTCCTTCTGAAACCCGTTCATGACTGACAACACCACGATCAGGGCGGCCACACCCAGGGCCACGCCCAGCATGGAAATCAGGGAAATGAAGGAGATGAAATGATTGCGCCGCTTGGCTCGGGTATAGCGCAGGCCGATGAGGATTTCGTAGGGCAAAGCCACGGGGGCACCGAAAAAACGCAAAGGGGGCCTATGGTACACTCGCCCGCGCCTTTCGGGCAGTTGTAATGCCGGTGGTAATGCTTTCTCCAGACCTCTCAGCCCCCTGCTTTCGCCATCTTTCGCCATCTTTCGCCATGATTCTCACCCTGCTCATTCCCGACCTGATCTGGCCGGAGCCTGCTGACGAAAGCACCCTGGCCAACCTGCCCTGCCCCAGGCTCGAACAACTGCTGGCCCGGGGCTCATTAACGCGCACACCCCGGGAGCCTCTGGAACTCCTGCTGGCCCGACTCCTGGGCACAGGCAGCGCCACCCTGGCCGCCTGCCGCCTGGAACATGAGGAAAACAGCCCATCCCTGAACAACCAGCCGGCGGCCTGGGTCTGCATTGACCCGGTCAATCTCCAGTTCCATCACGAACGCATCATCCTGGGAGATGCCTCCCGCCTGAACATCCAGGCCGAGGAAGCCCAGACCCTGATCTCGGCCCTGAATCAAACCTTTCCCGATCTGGGGACCTTTCACGCCCCGCACCCGGAGCGCTGGTACCTGGCCCCCGCTCCCGGACTTGAACTCCCGGAACTGCCGCCCCCTTCGGCGGCCACCGGACGCCAACTGGGCAGCCTGCTGCCCGAAGCCCCTCAGTTCTCCCGGCTGATGAACGAAGTTCAGATGCTGCTCCATACCCACCCGGTCAACCGAGCCCGGGAAAGCCAGCGCCAGCCCCTGATCAATGGCTTGTGGTTCTGGGGAGGCCAGCCTGTCCAGGCCAGCAACCCGACGCCCATCACCCGAGTCTGCAGCACCCACAGCCTGGCCCGAGGCCTGGCCACATCATCCGGTCTCCAGCAACAGGGCGCCCCCGCTGGTCTGGCAGAATTGCTCCCAGGTGAAGGGGCGCAACACACCCTGGTAGTGCTGGATGAACTCCTCCCCCACGCCTTGATTGAAGACGGGGATGCCTGGCGGCAAACCCTGGAACAGCTGGAACAACAGTGGTTTGAGCCCCTGCTCAAAGGGGCAGGCAAACACCCGGCCCAACTCCGCCTGCTCAGCCCCTGCGCCTTTGGCCTGCTGGAATGGCGCCTAGATGCCGCCAGCCGCTGGAAATTCTGGCGGCGCCCCAAACCCCTGGCCTCCCTGGCCCAGGAATTGGCCCGACCTCAGATTTAGCCCACGCACTCTGAGCGCCTGCTTGTCAGCCAAAGCGGTCGACCCGAATTTTGCGCTATGCGGCTGATTGACGTCGTAGAACAGACGCTCAAAGTCGTCCACGAAATCAGGGGCGGTTCGCCCCACACTCCCTGCGGAACTCTCTTCCTTCTGAGACGGAGATTAACCGCCATCCGACCAGGAAATTCGGCCTTTGCCCGCATCGTTAATTTGAGTCACCAAAGCGGCAATGGAAGTCTCAGCCAGGCTAAAGGAAAATTCGACCGCTTCACCATGCCGGACGCTGTGCAGAACACCTCCTGCAGCCTCTATCTCTCGTCGAAGCAACCCCTCCAACGGGTAAGGCACAGCACAGAACAGCGTTTTCACCTTGACGATGGGCACCTTGGTGGCGTTCTTTAGCGCCTGCGCCACGCAGTCGGTATAGGCCCGAACCAAGCCTCCGGCGCCCAACTGGATTCCTCCGTAATAACGAACTACTGTCGCCAGGACGCCTTCCAGATCCTGCTGACGAAGGACCTCAAGCATTGGTTTTCCTGCAGTGCCGCTAGGCTCGCCGTCATCAACTGCTGCAGAATGGCCTCCGGCCATCAAGGCCCAGCAGAAGTGCGCCGCGCCCGGATGCTGCGCTCGTAAAGCGGCAACAACGGCTTGCGCCGTTGCTCTGTCAGCTATGGGCTGGACACGGCCGATGAAACGGCTTTTCTTGATGAGCAGTTCGCTCTCGACTACGGATGAAAGGCTTTGTGCCATGGCGGCTAGAGTACCACTGTGCCTGCCCAGGGGCTTGGCCGGCTCTTGTCGGCCAGGAACAGACAAAGGGAAAAGCACCTCGAAGCTGTCATTGGCAAACAAATCCGGGCAATGACATTTGACTACATCGATGGCAAAATTCTAACGTTTTTGAACAAGTGCCGCGTATGACCGCCATCTATTCTCCTAAATATTTTCAAGAGACTGCCTGGTGTCTGTATTGGCAGGCATCCCAGGCTGATGCCTTTGCCAGAATATACGGCACTACACCAGCTTATACGGCGAAAACGCCGTCTACTTTACGTTGGCCGTCACAATGAGCGTGCTTCCACAATTTCATCGCCACCACGAGATTCGAAGAATTCGGGGCGATCTTGAGCGAGACAGTTTCCCTCGGCTCCAGATGTTTCTGCTCGTCACGCTCACGGGTGCATCTGGCTTTGTCGCGTCATATCTCCTTCTTCACGCTGGCTTTGTCGAAATGTGGATTAGGTACCTCGCTTCTTTCGGTGTTGCGTACTTGATGTTCCTATTTCTGTTGTGGCTCTGGCTAAGAACACGAGCCGAGGACTACGCCGACTTTCCTGATATTTCAGGGTCGCCATCCTCTGGTTCGGGCAGTTCTGGAAGTTGCTACAGCGGCAAAGGTGGCGATTTTGGTGGCGGGGGCGCCAGTGGTTCGTTTGATGCGCCTTCTGAAAGCATCTCGGTAATCAGTGATTCGGGGAGCTCCGTTGGCGATGCTCTCGGTACAGTCGCCGAAGCGGAAGAGTTCGCTATTCCGCTGGTCGTCCTGATTCTCCTCGGCGCTATGCTGTTTTCGTCCCTCTTCATGATTTA
>QKDJ01000200.1 GCA_003252145.1 Azovibrio restrictus | reverse complement strand
GTGGGGAAGTGGTGGTGCGCATCCACCAGAATCTTCTGTCCAAGGCTGCTGATCTCAAGTCTGTGACCAAGGTTTACTCCCACGCCCAGTCCCTGGCCCAATGCCACGAATGGCTGAACCGCATGCTGCCGGGAGTGGAGCGCATTGCCGTGGCCAGCAACGCCCTGGCCGCCCAGATGGCCGCCGAGGAAACCGGTGCTGCGGCCATCGCCGGTGAAGCGGCGGGGGAGCGCTATCAACTCCAGATACTTGCTGCCAGTATCGAGGATGAGCCCAACAACACCACCCGTTTCTTGGTGTTGGGGCGTCATGATGCGGGTGTTTCAGGCAAGGACAAGACCTCCCTCATCATGTCGGCTCCCAATCGCTCCGGTGCCTTGCACGATCTGCTGGCGCCTCTGGCTTTGGCTGGTGTCTCCATGAGCCGTCTGGAATCCCGCCCGGCCCGTCAGGGACTTTGGGAATACGTCTATTACGTGGACGTGGACGGTCACCGGCTCACACCCCAGGTGGCCAATGCCCTGCAGCAGCTTGAGGAACGGGCCGCCTATCTGAAGGTATTGGGTTCCTACCCCGTCGCTGTCTATTGATTTCATCCCTCTGAGGTGAACATGTCTCTCGACCAACAGGCTCTGGATTACATCCGCGCCATTTCCCCCTATCAGCCCGGCAAGCCCATTACCCAGTTGGCTCGGGAGATGGGGTTGCCCGTGGAGCGCATCGTCAAGCTGGCCTCCAACGAGAATCCTCTGGGCATGAGTCCCAAGGCCAAAAAAGCGGTGGAAGCGGCTGTGGCCGGTATCGAGCGTTATCCGGACCAATTCGAGTTGATCCAGGCCCTGGCCGAGCGCAGTGGTGTGGACAAGAGCCAGGTGGTGTTGGGTAATGGCTCCAATGACGTACTGGACATGGCGGCCCGGGTGTTTCTGGATAGTGGTCGTTCTGCTGTCTTTGCCCAGCATGCCTTCGCCGTCTATCCCATCGCCACCCTGTCCGTAGGGGCCGAAAACATCTGTGTTCCCGCCAAGCATTTTGGTCATGATCTGGACGCCATGCTTGCTGCCATCCGCCCGGATACCAAGGTGGTGTGGATCGCCAATCCCAACAATCCCACCGGCACCTTCCTGTCCCATATGGCCCTGCGGGCTTTCATGGAAAAAGTGCCGGCTGACGTGATCGTGGTGCTGGATGAGGCCTACAACGAATATCTGGCCCCGGCGGATCGTCACGATACCGTGGCCTGGGTGAGGGAGTTCCCCAACCTGATCGTCAGCCGTACCTTCTCCAAGATTTACGGCCTAGCCGGTCTGCGTATCGGTTACGGCATCGCGTCTCCTGAGGTGGCTGACCTGATGAACCGGGTGCGCCAGCCCTTCAACTGCAACAACCTGGCCCTGGCTGCCGCCCTGGCAGCCCTGGATGATCATGCTTTTGTGGCGGAAAGCTATGAACTCAACCGGCAGGGTATGGAGCAGATTGTGGCGGGGCTGAAGCGCCTGGGGCTGGAGCACATTCCTTCCCATGGCAATTTCGTCACCTTCAAGGCTGGTGACGGCGCCGCCGTGAATCAGAAGCTGCTGCAACAGGGGGTCATCGTGCGGCCCATCGCTGGTTACGGCATGCCCGAATGGCTGCGGGTGACCATAGGCAAGGCTCCGGAAAACCAGCGTTTCCTGGAAGCTCTGGGGCAGGCCCTCTGATGGCGGAATTCGGCAAGGTCGTCATTTTTGGCGTCGGCCTGATCGGCGGCTCCTTTGCCTTGGCATTGAAGTCCGCTCGGGCGGTGGAGGAGGTGGTGGGTTTTGGCCGCCGTCCCGCCAGTCTGCGGGAGGCCCAGGACCTGGGCATCATCGACCGGGCCGGCATCAATCCCGCCCACGAACTGGAAGATGCGGACCTGGTGCTGGTAGCCACGCCCGTAGGCCAGATGCCCGACCTCTTTGCCCAGATTGCCCCCTACATCGGCCCTCACACGGTGGTGACCGATGGGGGAAGCACCAAGTGCGACGTGACCCAGGCGGCCTACGCTGCCTTTGGCGACCGGGTTGCCCAGTTCGTCCCTTCCCATCCCATTGCCGGTGCGGAAAACAGCGGTGCAGCCGCCTCTCGCAGTGACCTGTATCAGGGCCGCAAGGTGGTGGTGACGCCCTTGCCCGAGAACCAGGACGAGGCCCTGGACCGGGTCAAGCGGGCCTGGTCCCTGTGCGGTGCCGATATTTACGAACTCTCTCCCGAGCAGCACGACCGAGTTTTTGCCGCCGTCAGCCATCTGCCCCACGTGCTGGCTTTTGCCCTGGTCAAGGATCTGGCAGAACGGCCCGATGCGGCCCTGTTCTTCGATTTTGCGGCCTCCGGGTTCCGGGATTTCACCCGCATTGCCGGTAGCCATCCGGAAATGTGGCGGGACATCTGTCTGGCCAATCGTACTGCCCTGCTGGAAGAAATCGAGGCCTATCAGGCCCAGCTCAATGACATCAAGGCCGCCCTGGCCCGCCATAACGGGGAACATCTGGAGCAGAGCTTCAATGTGGCCCGGGAGGCACGTCGGGCCTGGGGGCATCGGCAGAAATAAGTCGTTTCCGCCGATCCGCCCACTGCAACTTACTGCAATCAACTCATATTCAGGATTCAAGGTATGGAATTCATCGATCTGCCCCAGATGATCTCCGCAGGCGGCACCGTGCGCCTGCCCGGCTCCAAGAGCATTTCCAACCGGGTGCTACTCCTGGCCGCCCTGGCCGAGGGTACGACCGAGGTCCGCGACCTGCTGGCTTCCGACGACACGGCTCGCATGCTGGAAGCTCTGCAGACTTTGGGGATTGCCGTGCAGGACCTGGGCGACGGAGCCTGGCGTATCGGTGGCTGTGGCGGCCAGATTCCCGTCAAACAGGCCGAGCTGTTCCTGGGTAATGCGGGGACCGCTTTTCGCCCTCTGACAGCGGCTTTGGCCTTGTCCGGCGGCGACTACACCCTCAAGGGGGTAGCCCGCATGCACGAGCGTCCCATCGGTGATCTGGTGGAAGGCCTGCGTCAGTTGGGTGCGGATGTGACCTATCTGGGCCAGGAGGGCTACCCCCCCTTGCACCTGAAACCGGCGGCCATCCGTTCCGGCGGCGTGGTGCGGGTGCGGGGCGATGTGTCCAGCCAGTTCCTCACCGGCCTGCTGATGGCATTGCCCCTAACCGGCGTGGAAACCACGGTGGAAGTGGTGGGCGAATTGATTTCCAAGCCCTATATCCAGATTACCCTGGCCACCATGGCCCGTTTCGGGGTGCAGGTGGAACGCCAGGGTTGGCAATCCTTCAAGGTGCCGGCTGGGGCTCGCTATGTGTCCCCAGGGACCATTTACGTGGAAGGGGATGCTTCTTCCGCTTCCTATTTCCTGGCCCTGGGCGCCATCGGTGGCGGCCCGGTGCGGGTGGAAGGTGTAGGGCAGGACTCCATTCAGGGGGATGTACGCTTTGCCGAAGCCCTGGAACAGATGGGGGCCGTGATCACCATGGGGCCCAACTGGATTGAAGCCAGCGCCCCGGCTGGTGGCCTCAAGGGCATCACCCTGGATTGCAACCACATTCCCGATGCGGCCATGACCCTGGCTACCGCGGCCCTGTTTGCCCAGGGCGAAACCCGGCTCGACAACATTGCCAGCTGGCGGGTCAAGGAAACCGACCGCATTGCCGCCATGGCCAAGGAACTGGGTAAGTTGGGCGTGCAGGTGGAAGAGGGGGCTGATTACTTGCGCGTGGTGCCGCCCAATGGGGAGCGGCCTCTGGTGCCTGCGGCC
>QKDJ01000021.1 GCA_003252145.1 Azovibrio restrictus | reverse complement strand
ACAAGCTGCTGGTTGTGCCGACCCCCGTCACCATGGACGAACTCGAAGCCCTGCTGATGGAATTCGGCATCATGGATGCCGAAGACGAGTCCATCGTCGGCAAGACTGCCGCCGAAGAGGCCTTGGCCCAGTAAGGACGCACCGGCCGGCCTCGCGCCGGCCAGGTGTTGGCTCATTGCATCAACTGCAATCGTTGCAAGGATTTCGCTATGACTGACAGAACGCGTGAACAGAACCTGGCCCTCATCCAAGAGGTGCTGGAAGTTTACCCGGAAAAAGCTAAGAAAGACCGGGCCAAGCACTTGACGGTAAACGATCCGACCCTGGAAAAGGCCAGCAAGTGCATCATCTCCAACCGTAAGTCCGTACCGGGCGCCATGACCATCCGTGGTTGTGCCTACGCCGGTTCCCGTGGCGTGGTGTTCGGTCCCTTCAAGGATCAGATCCACCTGTCCCACGGTCCCATCGGCTGCGGTGCCTACTCCCGTGGCGGTCGCCGTAACTACTACACCGGCGTCACCGGCGTGGATTCTTTCGGCACCATGAACTTCACCTCCGACTTCCAAGAGAAGGACATCGTCTTCGGCGGCGACAAGAAGCTGGCGAAGATCTTTGAGGAGATGGAGATGCTGTTCCCCCTCTCCAAGGGGATCACGGTGCAGTCCGAGTGCCCGGTGGGCCTCATCGGTGACGACATCGAAGCCGCCGCCAAGGAAGGTGCCAAGAAGCTGAACAAGACCATCATCCCGGTCCGTTGTGAAGGTTTCCGCGGTGTATCCCAATCCCTGGGTCACCACATCGCCAACGACGTGATCCGCGACTGGGTGCTGCCCAACCGTGACGATCAGCCGTTCGAAGGCACCCCCTACGACGTGGCCATCATCGGTGACTACAACATCGGTGGTGACGCCTGGACCTCCCGTATCCTGCTCGAAGAGATGGGGCTGCGTGTGGTGGCTCAGTGGTCCGGTGACGGCACCCTGGCCGAGATGGAAAACACCCCCAAGGTGAAGCTGAACCTGGTGCACTGCTACCGCTCCATGAACTACATCTCCCGTCACATGGAAGAGAAGTACGGCATACCTTGGATGGAATACAACTTCTTCGGCCCGTCCAAGACGTCCGAGTCTCTGCGCAAGATTGCCGCCCAGTTTGACGAAACCATTCAGAAGAAGGCTGAAGAGGTGATCGCCAAGTACGAGGCCCAGACCGCGGCCATCATCGCCAAGTACAAGCCGCGTCTGGAAGGCAAGAAGGTGATGCTGTATGTGGGCGGCCTGCGTCCCCGTCACGTCATCGGTGCCTACGAAGATCTGGGCATGGAAATCGTCGGGACCGGCTATGAATTCGCTCACAACGATGACTACGACCGTACCCTGAAAGAAGTCAGCGACACCACCTTGCTGTTCGACGACGTCACCGGTTACGAGTTCGAAGAGTTCGTCAAGGCGGTCAAACCCGATCTCATCGGCTCTGGCGTCAAGGAAAAGTACATCTTCCAGAAGATGGGCATTCCCTTCCGTCAGATGCACTCCTGGGACTACTCAGGCCCGTACCACGGCTATGACGGCTTCGCCATCTTCGCCCGTGACATGGACATGACCCTGAACAATCCCTGCTGGTCCCAGTTGACCGCGCCTTGGAAGAAGAGCGCCTGAGTGGCATCACGGTAACCGATAGCTTTTGCCTGACGTCCACGGATTAGTGGCGCAGGGAAGGAGAACGCTATGAGTCAAACTATTGAGAACATCAAGCCTGGTTTTCCCCTGTTCGAGCAGGACGAATACCAGAATATGTGGGCCGACAAGGCCAAGTTCGAAGAAGCCCACGATGCCGCCAAGGTGAAGGAAGTCTTCGAGTGGACCACCACCAAGGAATATCAGGATCTGAACTTCTCCCGGGAAGCGCTGACCATTGACCCGGCCAAGGCCTGTCAACCCCTGGGCGCCGTACTGTGCTCCCTGGGCTTCGAAAAGACGCTGCCCTACGTTCATGGTTCACAAGGCTGTGTGGCTTACTTTCGCACCTATTTCAACCGTCATTTCAAGGAGCCGGTGGCCTGTGTGTCCGACTCCATGACCGAAGACGCAGCCGTATTCGGTGGCCACGCCAACATGAACGACGGCCTGGAGAACGCCCTGGCGCTCTACAAGCCCGAGATCATCGCGGTCTCCACCACCTGTATGGCGGAAGTTATCGGCGACGACTTGCAAGCGTTCACCAACAATGCCAAGAAGGACGGCCATATCCCGCAGGAGATGCCGGTTCCTTATGCCCATACCCCCAGCTTCATCGGTAGCCACGTGACCGGTTGGGACAACATGTTCGAAGGGTTCTGTAACACCTTCACCAAGGACGAGAGCGCCAACTACGCCGTGGGCAGCAATGGCAAGCTCAACCTGGTGACCGGGTTCGAAACCTACCTGGGCAACTATCGTGTGCTCAAGCGCATGATGGCCCAGATGGATGTGCCTGCCACCCTGTTGTCCGACCCGTCCGAAGTGCTGGATACCCCGGCTGACGGTGAATACCGCATGTATGCCGGCGGTACCACCCAGGCCGAACTCAAGGACGCCCCCAACGCCATCGACACCCTGCTGCTGCAACCCTGGCAGCTGGTGAAGACCAAGAAGATGGTCAAGGACAGCTGGGGTCAACCGGCTTCCGAGCTGAACGTCCCCATGGGCCTGGAATGGACCGACGAGTTCCTGATGAAGGTCTCCGAGCTGACCGGCAAGCCCATCTCTGACGAGCTGGCTACCGAGCGCGGGCGTCTGGTGGACATGATCACCGACTCCCACACCTGGATGCACGGCAAGAAGTTCGGCTTGTACGGTGACCCGGACTTCGTCATGGGCCTGACCAAGTTCCTGCTGGAGCTGGGCTGTGAGCCGACCGTGATCCTGTGTCACAACGGCTCCAAGAAGTGGCAGAAGGCCATGAAGAAGATGCTGGAAGCCTCTCCGTACGGCCAAGCCTCCGAAGTCTACATCGGTTGCGACCTGTGGCACTTCCGTTCGCTGATGTTCACCAACAAGCCGGACTTTATGATCGGCAACAGCTACGGCAAGTTCATCCAGCGTGACACCCTGGCCAAGGGCAAGGCGTTCGAAGTGCCGCTCATTCGTCTGGGCTTCCCGATCTTCGACCGTCACCACCTGCACCGGATGACCACCTGGGGTTACGAAGGCGCCATGTACATGCTGACCACCCTGGTCAACGCGGTACTGGAAAAGCTGGACGAGGACACCATGGAACTCGGCAAGACCGACTATGGTTTCGACTTGATTCGTTAATCAGGCCAATGGCCGGGCGGGAAACCGTCCGGCCATTTTTTGTTTCGTGACGTAATCACACAAGGGGAGGGCCTATGCCCAACATCATGTTTCGTGAACACGACGGTGGCCTGTGGGGCTACATCGCCAAGCGGGATCTCGAGGCACGGGTCCAATTGATCGAGTTTGATGGTGATGACCAATGGGGTGGTCGCATCGAGCTGGAAGACGGCCAGGCCTTCTATCTGGATCCGCTGGCCAAGAAGCCCAGCCTGCCTGCCACATTGCGGCTGAGAAAGGCCGACGAATAGGCGGTGTTGGCCCGCTGCGGCGGGCCAGCCCGAATCCGAGCTGCCCAGTGGCCGTCAAGCCGGCCCATACAGGAGAGAGCGCCCATGCACCCACATCTGGAAAGCCAGGTCTACTGGCGACTGATTGCCCTGGCACAAGAGGTGCCCGAGCTGCCGCAAACCAGCCTGTTCGACTGGTTGGCCGACGTGCTGGATGGCCCCTTGA
>QKDJ01000125.1 GCA_003252145.1 Azovibrio restrictus | reverse complement strand
TGCGCCTGAATGACTATACGGACACCGTCTACAGTCTGAGCGCTCGATACGCCTTCTGATCCGGGCCGGCCACGGGGCCGGTTCCCGCGGAAAATACTCGAATACCGGTATTTCCGTATGCCTGTATTCTGTTGTCCAATCCAGAGTCATAAACTGATTCCGGATTGCCTGCATGAGCCAGAGTTCCTCCTTGTCCATGGTGCATCGCTGGCGTTCCCATCGCCAGGCTGGAGATGCTCCCAAAGGAGGCGCTGACAACTCCGGACGACGTTCCCCTCTGGTATTCCTGCTCTCCTTCATCGTATTGGCCCTGCTCATGGGCAGCGCCGTGTATTTCTCCGTGCGCGAAGGGGTCTACAACGGGGCTCGAAACAAGGTTGAGGCCATTACCCGTCTGCAAGCGACGCAGATCGAGAATTGGTTGGCGACCCGTTCCGAAAGCATGGCCCTGGCTTTTGATAATCCTCTTTTCAATGCCGAGATGCGGGCAGGTTTGCAAGGGGCAGAGCTGCAGTCGGCCCAACGTCAGCAACTCCAGGCCTATCTGCAACGGATTGCGGTGGTCTACAAATATCAGGATGTGAGCCTGCGCCATCTTCCTGACGGCAGCTTGCTCATGAGTAGCTCCGGGCAGGCGGACCAGCCGGACGACCGGGAGAGATTGCTGCGCTGGTGGCAACAGGAGGGGGCCCTGTCGGAGGGGGGGCGAGGCATCTGGGACGAGCCTTCGGACAAAACCATCCGTTTTGCCCAAACCTTGAACGATTCCAGCGGCAAGCCCGGGGCAGTCGTGGTAGATGTCACCTTGAGCCTGGACGGCTATTTTTTTGAAAATCTCCTGCACTGGCCTGGTGCCAGCCCTTCCGGAGAAATTTTGCTGGCCCGCAGGGGCTCCCAGGGTTTGCGTTACCTGAATACCCCCATTCACGCGGAAGGGGAGGCCCCCACCAGCGGGGACGATCCCATCCTGTCAGCCCTGGGTTCTGTGCCCATCGGGGGCAGCACCCTGCACAGTCTGGATTACCGGGGGGAGTCGGTTCTAGCCTATGCCATGTCCATCCCGGGAACCCCCTGGGTACTGGTTGCCAAGATAGATACGGCGGAGGTCTATGGCAATCTCAACCAGCTTACCTTTCTGGTGCTGCTGTCCCTGGTTTGCATGGGTTTCCTGATCCGCTGGTGGATGCTGGCGCGGGGGCGCTACCTGGAACTCCTGTATGAACAGATGCTGGAGCGCCAGAAAATGGAACAGGCCCTGCGGGAAAGCGAGGAGCGTTTTCATCAGGCCTTCACCCATGCGCCCATTGCCAATGCCATCGTCGGTCTGGATGGGCGATTCATGGCGGTCAATGGCGCCTGTTGCAAGCTGTGGGAATATGGGGAAAGCGAACTGCTGGGCACCACTGTAGAGGCCTTGCTGCAAGGGGAGGAGGGTAATCCATCCTCCTGGCAGACCTGGCTGGCAAGTGATTGTCAGGAGGCGGAGTTCGTGGCCCTCAAGGGGCAGCGCAAGGATGGCCAGTCCCTGGATCTGGATATCAACCGCATGCTGATTCGGGATGCGCGGGGTCAGGCCATGTACGCCATTCTCCAGATTCAGGATGTGACCGAAGTGAATCGGGCGGCCCGGCGTATTCATCGCCTTTCCCAGCTACGCAGCGCCATTTCCCTCACCAACCAGGCCATCATTCGCAGCCGTTCCCCCGCTGAGGTTTATGAGGCCGTTTGTCAGGCCTGCGTCCAGCATGGAGGTCTGCATCTGGTGTGGGTGGGCGTGGCCGATGGGGAAAGCGGCATGCTGGAGCCGGTGGAGGTGGCCGGACCGGCGTCCGGTTACCTGGAGGGGGTGATGATCAGCACGGACCCCAATGCCTCTGCCGGTCAGGGACCAACGGCCATCGCCTTCCGGGAGCGCCGGGTCTATATCTGCAACGATCTGGCGGCGGAGCAGGCCCATGAATCCTGGCAACGGCGGGCCGCCAGCTATGGCCTGTTTTCCATGATTGCTTTGCCTCTGCTCCATGGCGGGGTGGGATACGGCACCCTCTCGGCCTACGGTCCCAGCATGGATTTCTTTGATGATGAGTCGGTGGGCATGCTGAAGGAGATGGCCGACAACATTTCCTTTGCCCTGGATCAGTTCGAGAAGGCTGAACAGCGGATGCAGGCCGAAGCCACCCTGAGCCGCTACGCCCGGGAAGTGGATGACCTCTACCAGAATGCCCCCTGTGGCTATCACTCCGTGGATGCCCATGGTCATGTGCTGCGGATCAACAATACGGAGCTGAACTGGCTGGGCTACCAGCGGGATGAAGTGGTGGGTACCCTAAAGATTCAGGACATGCTCGATGAGGCGAGTCGGGGTGTATTCGCGGAGGTGTTCGAACAATTCAAGCGCAAGGGAAGCCTGAGCAATCTGGAAATGGTCATGCGGCGCAAGGATGGTTCCACCTTGCCGGTGGTGGTCAATGCCACTGGCGTCTACGATGCCGATGGCCGCTTCCTGGCAAGCCGGACCACGGTGCTGGACATCACCGAGCGCAAGCGCCAGGAGGCTCTGCAGGCGGAACAGGCCGAGCGTTTTGAGCAGCTTTCCCACCGGGTGGTCCGGATTCAGGAAGATGAGCGTCGGCGCCTGGCTCGGGAGCTCCATGATCAGGTCAATCCCAATCTGGCAGCCCTGAAACTCATGCTGGGTACCCTGGCGGACTCCCAATCCGGTGATGTGGCCCATCCCCTGCAGATATTGGATGGCCTGGAGGATGCTCGGGCCCTGCTGGATGACACCACGGCGGGCATCCGGGAAATCTGTGCCAATTTGAGGCCGACCCTGCTGGATTACTCGGGCCTGGTGCCCACCCTGGAAAGCTATGCCCAGATGTTCAGCCGTCGGACCGGAGTCAAGGTCATGGTCCGTGTTCCGGACGAGGAGGTCCGTCTGGATCTGGATGTGGAGTCCATGCTTTTCCGTATTGCCCAGGAAGCCCTGACCAACTGTGCCAAACATGCCTTTGCCAAGCAGGTGGAGATCGAGTTCGTCTGCAGCCATGATTGGAGTACTCTGAGCATACGTGATGATGGCTTTGGCTTTGACCTGGATGCCCTGGGTCGGGAAGGCAAGGCAACCGGTCTGGGCATGGTGACCATGCGAGAGCGCGCTGAATTCATCGGCGGGCAATTCTCGGTGCGGTCGAATCCCATGCACGGTACGGAAATTCGTGTGGAACTGGAGGGGCAGGGCAGAGCTGGTTTGCGCGGCCCCCAGCATGAGGTATTGGAGGAGCGGCGGCAGCATCCGCGCTTTTAGGCCCCGGTTTCAGGAACGAAGATAGAAGGGGAAAACCCCGGATCATTGCAGAGGTGAGGATGAAGACACGGGTAGTACTGGTGGATGATCATCAAATGTTCAGGCATGCCCTGGGCTCCATGCTGGCCAAGGATCCGGAAATCCAGGTGGTTGGCGAAGCCGGGGACGGCCTGGAGTTGCTGCGCCTCGTCAATGATCAGGAAGTGGATGTGGTGTGTATGGACATCAGCATGCCCCAGCTCAACGGGATCGAAGCCACCCGGCGTCTGGTGGCCATGAAACCGGGCATCAAGGTCATTGGACTCTCAGCCTTTACCGACCGGGATTTCGTGCTGGACCTGCTCAAGGCGGGGGCCACCGGCTACGTCACCAAGGCTGAAAGTGGTGACGAGTTGCTGCGGGCCATACGGGCGGTGCGTTTGAACCGGAATTACCTGTGTCCGGAAGTGGCGGCCACCCTGACGGATGCCCTGCTGGATCACAGC
>QKDJ01000037.1 GCA_003252145.1 Azovibrio restrictus | reverse complement strand
GGCATGGCCGTGGTGCTCAATGACGATCAGGGGCGCCCCCTGCTGCCCTCCATCGTGCGCTACCTGCCCGATGGCGAGACGGAAGTGGGCTACGCCGCCCAGGCCTGGCAGGCCAAGGACCCGAAAAATACCGTGGTGTCCGTGAAGCGTTTCATGGGCCGGGGGCGCAAGGAAATCGCCCACGTGGAGTCCCTGCCTTATGACTTCGTGGATGAGCCGGGCATGGTTCGAGTTCGTACCTGTGCCGGGGTGAAGAGCCCGGTGGAGGTTTCTGCCGAAATTCTCAAGGTGGCCAAGAGTCGGGCTGAAGCTCATCTGGGGGGCGAACTGGTGGGGGCCGTGATCACCGTGCCCGCCTATTTCGACGACGCCCAGCGTCAGGCCACCAAGGATGCGGCCCGTCTGGCCGGCATCAATGTGCTGCGCCTGCTCAACGAACCCACGGCTGCGGCCATTGCCTACGGTCTGGATAACGGAGCGGAAGGTATCTACGCCGTCTATGACCTGGGGGGCGGGACCTTCGATATCTCCATCCTGAAACTCTCCAAGGGAGTGTTCGAGGTCATGGCCACTGGTGGGGATTCGGCCCTTGGGGGTGACGATTTCGATCAGCGCATTTATTGCTGGGTGCTGGAACAGGCCCAGTTGCCCCCTCTTTCCCACGAGGATTCCCGGCTCATCATGACCCGGGCCCGGGAGGCCAAGGAGTTCCTGACCAGCCATCAGGAAGCTCCGGTCACGGTCAAGCTTTCCAGCGGTGTCACCATCGACCTGACTCTGGATGTGTCCACCTTTGCCGAGAGCACCAAGAATCTGGTGACCAAGACCCTGCAGGCGGTGAAAAAGGCCCTGCGGGATGCCAGTCTGCGTCCGGAAGAGGTCAAGGGCGTGGTGATGGTGGGTGGTTCTACTCGGGTGCCTCAGGTGCAACGGGCCGTGGCGGAATTTTTCAAGCAGGAGCCTCTGAATAATCTGGACCCGGACAAGGTGGTGGCCCTGGGGGCGGCCGTGCAGGCCAACCTGCTGGTGGGCAACAAGACCGGGGGCGACGACTGGCTGCTACTGGACGTGATTCCCCTGTCTCTGGGCTTGGAAACCATGGGCGGCCTGGTGGAAAAGGTAATTCCCAGAAATTCCACCATCCCTGCCGCCCGGGCTCAGGATTTCACCACCTTCAAGGACGGGCAGACGGCCATGGCCATTCAGGTGGTCCAGGGAGAGCGGGAGCTGGTGTCCGATTGCCGTAGTCTGGCCCGTTTTGAGTTGCGGGGGATTCCTCCCATGGTGGCCGGTGCGGCCCGTATCCGGGTGACTTTCCAGGTGGATGCGGATGGTCTGCTGTCCGTTTCAGCTCGGGAGCAAACCACCGGGGTGGAAGCCAGCATCACCGTGAAGCCGTCCTATGGTCTGTCCGATGATGAAGTGGCGGCCATGCTCAAGGACTCCATGTCCCATGCCAAGGACGATGCCCAGCGTCGCGCCTTGAAGGAGGTTCAGGTGGAGGCTCAGCGCATGATAGAAGCCACCCAGGCTGCCCTGAAGGAAGATGCCCATCTGCTCAATAGTGAGGAGATCGCCCGCATCGAAGCCTGTATCGGCAAGTTGCAGACTCTGATGCTGGGAGACAACCGTCGCCAGATCACCCTGGTTATGGATGATCTGGGCTACGAGACCCAGGAATTTGCCCACCGGCGTATGGACCAGAGCGTGAAGCGGGCCCTGGCCGGTCGCAAGGTGGATGATCTCAATGAGGAAGGGAGCGAAGCATGACCCAGATCATCGTGCTGCCCCACGTGGAAGTGTGTCCCGACGGGGCCATGATCGAAGCAGAACCTGGTCAGTCCATCTGCGAGGCCCTGCTGGCCAACCAGATCGACATTGAGCATTCCTGCGAAATGTCCTGCGCCTGTACCACCTGTCACGTGATCGTGCGGGAGGGCTTCAATTCCCTAGAAGCCGCCGAAGATACGGAAGAGGATCTGCTGGACAAGGCCTGGGGGCTTGAACCCCAATCCCGTCTGTCCTGTCAGGCCATTGTCAAGGACACCCCCTTGGTGGTGGAGATTCCCCGTTACAGCATCAACATGGCCCGGGAAGGCAAACACTGAGGAGGCCATCATGAAATGGACAGACATCAACGATATCGCCATTGAACTTTCCGAAGCGCATCCCCAGCAGGACCCTACCCGCATCAATTTTGTGGATCTGCGGAATTGGGTGATGGCGCTGCCGGACTTCAATGACGATCCCAAGCATTGTGGGGAAAAGATTCTGGAGGCCATCCAGCAGGCCTGGATTGACGAGGTGGCCTGAGTTTTCAGGAAATTCACCCATGAAAAAGGCGACCCGGAGGTCGCCTTTTTATTTGTGGCAGTGTTGCTGATCAGCTTTGAGCCTTGCTGGCTGCGCGGCGGGTAGCCGTGCCGCTGGCCGCCTTGGTGGCGGAAGCGGGCTTGGCACTGGTGCCGATGCTGGTGAAGGCCTTCATGTTGCTGTCGGTGATCTGGGCCATTTGCTGGGCCATGAAGTTCATCCGGTCGAAGGCTTCGGAACTGGCCTGGAGCATGGATTTCATGGCGGTGGCGAAAACATCGCCGCCAGCAGGCATCTTGCTCTTGGTTTCCTCAATGGCCGTTTCCGCATTTTCGGAGAGGGACTTGTAATGGGATTCCATCACATTGGTGATGTCCTTCTGCATGTTCAGGATCAGCTCATACAGATTGTGATAGTAGGAACGGGTCCGCTCCAGGCTGGGTTCAGCCATGCCGGATTGGGCCGCGATGGCCTGCTTGGGATCCTTGGCTTCCAGCAGGGTGGCAGCGTTTTCGGCACCGGCTTGAAGACTCTCACGCATGGCCCCCAGATTGAGGTTGGCCAGCTTTTCGATGTTATCCAGGGTGTTGCGCATCAGGGAAAGCATGGCTTCAGCGTTGGCTTTCTGGGCTGCGGCAATTTGCTCGGACTTGGGCATGTTCATAGTGACTCCTCTCTCGGTCTAGGACAGGTCTGCTTGAACATCATAACAAATTCGCATGAAAAATACGTGTCAGTACTGATGGACTAATTCATCAAGTTGAGAATGCCATCCAGGCCGGAATAACTCAGGGCGATATTGGCCTTGGCGCGGGTGGCCGGTTTGGCGTGATAGGCCACGGACAGTCCGGCTTCGGCCATCATCATCAGGTCATTGGCTCCATCGCCCACGGCAATGATCTGTTCCTTTTTCAGGCCCAGTTCATCTCGCAGGCGGGCCAGGTGATGAGCCTTGGCGGCCGCATCCACGATATCGCCGACCACCCGGCCGGTCAGTTTGCCGCCGGATATTTCCAGTTCATTGGAGGTGGCAAAGTCAAAACCCAGTTCGATACGCAGGCGCTCGGTGAAATAGGTGAAGCCTCCCGAGAGAATGGCGGTGCGCAGACCAGCCTGTTGGGCGGCCTCCAGCAGTTCACGGGCACCGGGGGAGAGCAGCAGCCGCTCTCCGTAGACTCGGGCCAGAACCCGGGCGTCCAGACCCGCCATGAGGGCCAGGCGGCGGCGCAGGCTTTCCCGGTAATCGATTTCACCGCGCATGGCCGCTTCCGTCACTTCGGAGACTTCCTGTTTCTTGCCGGCGAAGTCGGCCAGTTCATCGATGCATTCGATGGTGATCAGGGTGGAGTCCATATCGAAGGCGATCAGGCCAAAATCGCTCAGCTTTTGTTCGGCGGGCATGAAAGCCCAGTCCAGACGTTCGGCTTCGATCTGGGGAATCAGGGCTTCAAATTCAGGCGTGCGTTGAGCCTCGAACAGCCGGGTA
>QKDJ01000161.1 GCA_003252145.1 Azovibrio restrictus | reverse complement strand
TACGGACAGTGACCACTGAGAGAGGGGTTACTATTTGGAGTGGGATCGAAATGTCCGCATCTGGCCGACAGCCATCTGTCCATCAAACAAAAAGCCCGGCATGTAGCCGGGCTTTTTACTGGGCGAAAACCTGCGCTCAGGTTCCCGGTGCCGAGAAGGTGAAGGCATCGGAGAAGAACTCCTCTTCCGGCAGGGCACATTGGGCGGTGAAGTCCTTGCGGGCGGCGTCGATCATGGGCGGGGCACCGCAGGCATAGACCTGGTGACCGGCCAGCACCGGGTAGTCGGCCATGACGGCCTGGTGCACGAAACCAGTACGGCCTGCCCAGCCCGCTTCGGGCTCGGAGAGTACCGGGGTGTATTGGATGTGGGGATACTTGGTGGCCCAGGCCTCGGGCAGGGCGTTCATGTACAGGTCGGACTGTTTGCGGCAGCCCCAGTAGATGTGCAGGGGACGGCTGCTACCCTGGGCGATGGCGTGTTCGACGATGGATTTGATGGGGGCGAAGCCGGTGCCGGAGGCCAGCAGGATCACGGGCTTGTTGCTGTCTTCCCGCAGAAAGAAGCCGCCCAGGGGGCCTTCGAAACGCAGGATGTCTTTGACCTTCATGGGACCGAATACCTGGTCGGTGAACAAGCCACCGGGGACGTGGCGGATGTGCAGTTCCAGCACGCCGGCCGATTCCGGCGCGCTGGCCAGGGAGTAGCTGCGGCGCTTGCCGTCCTTCAGGAGAAAGTCGATGTACTGGCCGGCGTAGAACTCGAATTTTTCGCTGGCGGGCAGACGCAGGTGCATTTCGATGACATCGGGTGCCACCTTGTCCAATTTTTCTACCCGGGCGGGCATGACCTTGATCTGAATGTCGCCCATGCGAATCATCTGACGGTTTTCGATGACCACGTCGCTGGTGGGCTTGCTGGTGCAGAACAGCACCTTGCCGGCCTCGATATCTTCCTGGGTCAGAGCGGTGGGGTTGTAGCGGCCCAGGTCCACGGTGCCGCTCTGGACCGTGCCCTTGCAGGCGCCACAGGCGCCATCCTTGCAGCCGTAAGGCATGATCAGGCCCTGGCGCAGGGCGGCTTCCAGCAGAGTTTCCTCTTCCCCGGCTTCATAGGTGAGGCCGTTGGGCTGCACAGTGATCTGATAACTCATGTTGTTCTCTAGTCCCTTGATCTTTGGCGGTATCGGCTAAAATGCGCCCGTGCAAAGACTGTTAATTGTCGGTAGCGGGGACGTGGCCCGTCGCGCCGCACCCTGGCTCAGCCAACACTTTCGGGTGTTCGCCCTGTTGCGTCGTCCGGACGAGGCCGAGGACTGGCGGCAATTGGGCGTGACCCCCGTGCTGGGTGATCTGGACCGGCGGGAAAGCCTGGGCCGTCTGGCCGGTCTGGCGGACCGGGTCCTGCACCTGGCGCCGCCGCCCCGGGAGGGTTCCCGGGATACCCGGACCCGCCATCTGCTGGCGGCCCTGGGGCGGGGTCAGAGTCTACCATGGGGGCTGGTTTACGTAAGCACGACAGGGGTTTATGGCCATTGCGAGGATGCGCTCATTGACGAGACCCGCCCTTGCCGACCGGCATCCAGCCGCGCCCGGCGCCGGGTGGATGCGGAACAGACCCTGCGCCGCTGGAGCCGTCTCAATGGCCGGGACCTGGTTATCCTGCGCGCCCCCGGCATCTACGCGGCCGAGCGCCTGCCCCTGGAGCGCCTGCGGGCAGGCACCCCAGCCCTACTGCAGGCCGAAGATGTGTTCAGCAATCACATCCATGCAGACGATCTGGCCCGAGCCTGCTGCCGCGCCCTGTTTCACCGGGGAGGTGGGCGCAGCTTCAATGTGGTGGACGACAGTCAGTTGAAGATGGGCGAGTATTTCGATCTGGTGGCGGACCACTTCCAGTTGCCGCGACCGCCCCGTCTTTCCCGGGCTGCGCTGGCGGAGCAGCTCACGCCCATGCAGCAGTCGTTCATGGCCGAATCCCGGCGCATCGCCAATGGCCGTCTCAAGACGGAACTGGGCTTGCGTCTTGCGTATCCTACGGTGGCCCATACCCTGGCGGGCCTGCCGCCTGTTTGAGTTTATTGAAGAAAGCCTTTCATCATGCTTCTGGTTGTCAAATCCCTGCATATTTCCTTCGTGGTGGCCTGGTTCGCCGGGCTCTTCTACCTGCCGCGTATTTTCGTGAATCTGGCCATGGTGCCCGAGGGCAGCACGGCCGAAGAACAACGCCTGCTGCTCATGGCCAGGAAGCTCTATCGCTTCATGACCCCCCTGGGCATCCTGGCCGTGGCCCTGGGCCTGTGGCTGTGGTTCGGTTTTGATTTCGTGGGTGCCTGGCTCCACGCCAAGACCCTGCTGGTGCTGTTCCTGGTGGTCTATCACCTCTATTGCGGCCAGTTGTTGCGCAAATTCGAGAGCCAGCAGAATGCCCGCAACCACGTGTGGTTCCGCTTTTTCAACGAGATTCCCGTGCTGGTGCTGTTCACGGTGGTCTTCCTCGTGGTTCTGAAACCCTTCTGAGGCCTCGCACATGGAACGATTCACGGAACGATTTTTTGCCACTTCTCCCCGGGGTCTGGAAGCGCTGCTGGTGGAGGAACTCAAGGCCCTGGGCGCCGAGGATGTCCGGGAAGTCCACGGGGGCGTGCAGTTCAAGGGAGACTGGGCCATCTGCTACAAGGCCAATCTGGAATCCCGCATCGCCACCCGCATTCTCTGGTTCCTGGGTCGCAAGCCCTATGTGAAGGAAGAGGACATCTATCGCCAGGCCCTGGCCCTGCCTTGGGAAAAACACTTTGATGTGTTCCGCACCTTCAAGGTCCAGGTGACAGCCACCCGCTGCCCCCTGAAGAGCATCGACTTCGTGGGCCTGCGGGTGAAGGACGCCATTTGCGACCGCTTTCGGGATTACTGCGACGAGCGGCCCAGCATCAACACCCGGGAGCCGGATATCCGCGTGCAGGTATACCTGACGGAGCGGGATTGCAGCCTGTACCTGGACACTTCCGGCGCGCCCCTGTGGCAACGGGGTCTGCGTCACGCCAATGTGGAAGCGCCCTTGAAGGAAAATCTGGCCGCTGGCATCCTCAAACTGTCTGGCTGGCAGCCGGGCACGCCCCTGCTGGACCCCATGTGCGGCAGCGGCACCTTCGTATTGGAAGCCGCCTGCATGGCCCTGGATCGGGCTCCGGGCCTGGAGCGGGTGCGCTTCGGTTTCGAGACACTAAAGGCGTTCCAGCGGGAAACCTGGCTGGACATCCGTAATGCCGCCCTGGCCCGGGCGCGGGATGCCGGCTTCCAGCAGATCTGGGCCAGCGACCTGGACGAGCGGGCCGTGCGGGCCACCAAGCGCAATCTGCAGCAGGCAGGCCTGGGTGGCGTGGTGGAAGTGGTGCAGCAGGATTTCCTGGACTGCACGGCGCCCGTCCCCGAGGGCATCCTGATTGCCAATCCTCCCTATGGGGAGCGTATCGGCGAACTGGACGAGCTAGCCGAGCTGTACCCGGCCATGAGCGCCACTTTGAAGCGGGGCTTTGCCGGCTGGACCGCCTGCTTCTTCACCGCCGATACCCGCTTCCCCAAGCTCCTGCGCTTGAAGCCCAGCCGCAAGACGCCTCTGTTCAACGGGGCCCTGGAATGCCGTCTCTACGAAATCCAGCTGGTGGCGGGCAGCAACCGCAAGCCCAAGGGCGACGTAGAAGCCTGAGGGCCGAAACAGCTGACGCAGGCCCATGAAAAAGGGAGGCTCCGGGCCTCCCTTTTTATTGATGGCAGGATCGCCTGACTCAGAAAGCGTTCTGCTGTTCCTGGGGGT
>QKDJ01000345.1 GCA_003252145.1 Azovibrio restrictus | reverse complement strand
GCACAACCATCAACGCTGATCAGCTGGCCAGCAAAGCCTTGATCTGTTCCAGAGTGGAAGGATCGTCAATGGTGGTCAAATCGCCGGGATCGCGACCTTCGGCCAGGGCCTGCAGGGAGCGACGCAGCATCTTGCCAGAGCGGGTCTTGGGCAGACCGGTCACGAAGTGCACACGGCCGGGACGGGCAATGGCGCCCAGGGAGTCATCCACCACCTTGAACACTTCCTTTTCCAGAGCAACACGCTGCTCGGGCGTTACCACCTTGGAAGCATCCTTCACCACGGCGAAGGCGATGGGTACCTGGCCCTTGAGCTTGTCTTCCACACCCACCACGGCCACTTCGGCAATAGCGTTGTGAGCTTGCACAGCCTCTTCGATTTCCCGGGTGCCCAGACGGTGGCCAGCCACGTTGATCACGTCGTCGGTACGGCCCAGGATGAAGTAGTAACCATCTTCATCCTTGATGGCCCAGTCGTAGGAGGAGTAGACCAGGGGGTCCTTGAACAGGGAGAAGTAGGTGGTGACGAAACGCTCATCCTGACCCCAGACGGTGGACAGGCAACCGGGAGGCAGGGGGGGCACAACAGCGGCGATACCCTTCTCGTTGGCTTCACACTCGGAACCATCCTCACGGAAGATCTTCAGGTTGTAGCCATAGACGGGGAAGCTGGGGGAACCGTACTTGAGGGCGGTCTTTTCCACACCATGCTGGGCGGACAACATGGGCCAGCCGGTTTC
Organism: Azovibrio restrictus; assembly: GCA_003252145.1. Lineage (GTDB taxonomy): Bacteria > Pseudomonadota > Gammaproteobacteria > Burkholderiales > Rhodocyclaceae > Azovibrio > Azovibrio restrictus_A. Next base: position 3,088 of record QKDJ01000345.1, on the reverse strand, counting down.
GGTCTGCCAGTAGTTGTCGATAACGGGAATCCCCAGTTCGCCCATGATCCATTCGTGGGTGGGCTGATCCAGAGGTTCGCCTGCCATAAACAGGTGACGCAGGCTGGAGATGTCGTACTTGTGCATGTAAGCCGGATCCTGCTTCTTCAGCACCCGGGCAGCGGTGGGTGCGGAGAACATGACGGAGACCTTGTAGTCTTCGACGATCTTCCACCAGATACCGGGATCGGGGCGCAGGGGGGTGCCTTCATACATGATGGTGGCCATGCCGGCGATCAGGGGGGCATAGATGATGTAGGAGTGACCCACCACCCAACCGATATCGGAGGTGGAGAAGAAGGTTTCCCCTTCATTGCCGCAGTAGATGTGCTTCATGGTGGAAGCCAGGGCCACGGCGTAACCGCCGGTATCCCGCTGCACCCCCTTGGGCTTGCCGGTGGTGCCGGAGGTGTAGAGGATGTAGGAGGGATCGGAAGATTCCATCCACTCACAGGGCACCTGGGCATCCATCATGGTTTCGCGCATGGAAGCGTAATCCACGTCGCGGCCTTCCACCTTGGCGTACTCGGGGTCCAGCCCCCGATTGATCATCAGCACCTTGGCAGGCTTGTGTTCGGCCAGGTTGATGGCCTCATCCAGCAGGTGCTTGTAGGGCACAGCCTTGCCACCACGCATGCCGGCATCGGCAGACACGATCAGGGAAGGCTTGGCATCGTCAATACGGGTGGCCAGGGAGCCGGAGGCAAAACCGCCGAACACCACGGAGTGGATGGCACCGATACGGGCACAGGCCAGCATGGCAAAACAGGCCTGGGGAATCATGGGCATGTAGATCAGAACCCGGTCACCCTTGGTGACACCCAGGCTCTTGTAGATGGCAGCCATGCGTTCCACTTCACGCTGCAGTTCAGCGTAGGAGTAGACCTTCTCTTCATTGGTTTCGGTGGAAACGTAGATGAGGGCGTTGGCATCGGGACGCTTGGCAGCGTGGCGATCCACCGCGTTGTGGCAGAGATTGGTCTTGCCACCCACGAACCACTTGGCAAAAGGCGGGCGGGAATAGTCGCACACCTGGGTAAACGGCTCCTTCCAGTCCACCAGCTGGGCCTGCTCGCTCCAGAAGGCATCAGGATTTTCAATGGACTGCTTGTGAAATTCTTTGTAACTACTCATGAGACTCCCTCTTCTTCCTTGGTGTTTTCCTGCAAAAATCAAATTTCGCCTAGTCGGGTTTAGGCTGTTGCTCCCGATCTGACAATGTCTTCTCCAGCGCCTCCAGAGGAAACTTCACCCCCAGTTCACGCTCCATAAGTTGCAGCAAGGGCAACAACTGCCGCCCTAACCGCCCCAACTGAGCCACCACGGCCTCGGGCCGATGATCGCGCAGCAGTTCCAGCGCCTGAGTCATGCTCAGAGGCTGAGTGGGTACGGACAGCGCCAGATTGCCGCTATCCGTACGGTTGCCACCATTCTGCATGGCAGCTTCCATGCGATGACAAGCCAGTTCCAGCAGGGTCCCTGCGGAAATAACCTTGTCTTCCGGAACACTGGCCACCCCGACACTCATGGTCAGGGCCAGGCGACTCCCGCCGACGCTGATCACGGCATCAGCTACCGCCCGTCTCACCCTGTCGGCAAAAGCCACGCAGGCTGCAGGCGAGGTACCTGGCGACACCACCGCAAAACGTCCATCGGCAAAGTGCCCGAGGCTGTCTTCCTTGCGAATCTTGTTGGCCACCATTTTGGCAAACTTGACGCCCATGCCCGCCGCCTTGGTTTCCCCAATCTGCTCCACCAGTGTCTGGTAATCGTCAAAGCCGATCAGCATCACACTGGCTTCACCATGATGGCGAAACGCATGGGACAAGGCCTGAGCTGCCTGCAGTTCAATGTACTTCCGGGAATACAACCCCGTTTCCGGATCCTGCACCTGCTGGGCCTTGGCTTCCTCCAGGTGCTGCCGAGTCTCTGCAAACTGGAGCAGATGGCCCATGCGGGTTTTCAACTCCACCGCACTGATGCCCTTGCTGATGAAGTCGGTAACGCCGAGCCGCTGCGCCTTATCCAGAAACTCCTTGTCCTCCTCCCCGGAGATCAGGACAAAAGGAATGTCCCTCAACCGGGCCAGCTTGCAGGCGCGCACTCTTTCCAGAAGGCCAAAGCCATCCAGGATGGGCATTTGCAGGTCCGAGATCACGGCCGAAATGGTGTGATCCAAAACCAGGGTCTGCCAGGCGGCCTCGCCATCGGCTTCTTCCCGAACTTCGTAGATGTCCTTCAAGTGACGGCCCAGGGAAGTCCTGACCATCCGAGAATCGTCCACCACGAGAATTCTGGGCAACTGAGACATAGTTCAGCAATCCTTATTGGGCCAGAAACACAGCCAGCACGAGGGGGAAGCTAGACGCAGAATTCATAATTACGAATTATAAACAGCAATTACCCCGAAGGTGCTATGCCTCTGAATAGTTTACAAAACATGCGCTTTCACCTAAATTGTGCGCCCATGTTGAAGCCGATCAAAGCATTCCTCCTGTCCACCTGCGCAATGGGCGCCCTGCTCTTCAGCCCTTTAGGCATAGCAGACGCATTCCCCTCCCGCCAGACGGAAGACAAATCCTTTTTCGAACGTTACTCCAATGCCGCCCAGGATGTCATCCTGAAGGGGCTGGAGTTGGTTGGCATAAATTACCGCATGGGTGGCACCGACCTGGAAAGCGGCCTGGACTGCAGCAGCTATGTCCAGATGGTGTACCGTGAAGCCGCAGGTCTGGTCCTGCCCCGCACAGCCAAGGAACAATCCCAGCTGGGCGAGGAAATTGACAAATCGGAACTAAAGCCCGGTGACCTGGTGTTCTTCAACACCATGCGCCGCACCTTCTCCCACGTAGGCATCTACCTGGGTGACAACTATTTCCTCCATGCTCCCCGTGCCGGTAGTGCCGTCCGTGTGGAAAGCATGCAGACCAGCTATTGGGTCCAGCGTTACAACGGTGCTCGTCGAGTCATCAACGAGTAAGCCTTGCCGCTTAGCCCCCTAAAATCCACCTTCGGGTGGTTTTTTTATGGCCGAACAAAAGATGCGTTT
>QKDJ01000175.1 GCA_003252145.1 Azovibrio restrictus | reverse complement strand
CTTCCGGCAGGGGCGAGCCATCCCGCCGCCCCTCCTACCGGAACTACTGGGCACACGGAAAGAACCTTCATCAGAAACCATGGTCTATCCCGGACCATGAATGCACGCCCTCCCGCCTCCCTGATCCTGCCAGCCGGCAGCCGTCTGCGGCTGTCCGAACTTATGGCTGCCCTGAGCCATGCCCTGGACATCACGGAAGGGCAGCCAGAGGGCCATTGTGTCCGCTGCTGCTGGATCGGCATGCAGCTGGGCCGCCGCATCGCCCTTGCCGATAGCGATCTGTGGCCCCTCTATTACACCTTGCTGCTGAAGGATCTGGGTTGCAGCAGCAATGCCGCCCGCATCTGCGAGCTCTACCTCACGGATGACCTGAGTTTCAAACGCGATTTCAAGACCGCAGGCACCAGCCTTCCCCAGGTGATGAACTTCATCCTCGGCCATACGGGCCTGGGAGCCCCCCTGGCGGAACGTTTCCGCAGCGTGTTGGGCGTGTTCCGCCAGGGAGGAGAAATGGCCCGGGAGCTGATCCAGACCCGCTGCCAGCGTGGCGCCGAGATTGCCCGCCTGCTCCGTTTTCCCGACGAGGTATCCAGGGGTATTTACAGCCTGGATGAACATTTTGACGGCGGAGGGCACCCCGAAGGGCTCGTCGGCAGGAACATTCCCCTCAACGCCCGGATTGCCCTGCTGGCGCAGGTGGCAGACGTGTTCCACACAGCCCACGGTCCCCTGGCGGCCCGGGAAGAAGTGGAGAAACGCGCCACCCAGTGGCTGGATCCCGTGCTGGTCCAGGCCTTTCTCCAGATGGCTGACGACGGCTTCTGGGCAGACCTGAGGGATCCGGACCTTGCTACCCGGGTACTGGCCCTGGAGCCTGCCAACCGGGCAGTGGAACTGGATGACGACTACCTGGATGACATCGCCGCAGCCTTCGGTCAGGTGGTGGACTCCAAAAGCCCCTATACCAGCGGCCACAGTGCCCGGGTCGCCCTTTATGCGGAATTGATCGGCGAGCACATGGGCCTGGCGAGGGAAGAGCGACGCTGGCTGAAACGGGCAGCCCTACTGCACGACCTGGGCAAGCTGGGCGTCAGCAACAGCATCCTGGACAAACCCGGAAAACTCGATGCGGAAGAATGGGCCACGGTGCAGGCCCACGCCCTCTACACGGAACACATCCTCGCCCGCATCCAGGCCTTCGGCGAACTGGCCCAGGTGGCTGGCGCACACCACGAACGCCTGGACGGCAGAGGCTACCCCCATGGACTGACGGACGATCAGATCACCCGGGAAACCCGCATCATCACCTGTGCCGACATCTTTGATGCCATCACGGCCGCCCGCCCCTACCGGGCGGCCATTCCCGTACCCAGAACCCTGGAAATGATGGCGGAGAACCTGGGCACTGCCATCGACCCCGACTGTTTCGCCGCTCTGCAGGCCGTCATTCACCGCCTGCCGCAGGAAAACCTCCTGTCGGCCTGAAAACCGGAGCGGGATCCAACCTGAACTAGAGATAGCCCAGCAGACTCCACCAGAGCACCCCCACTACCAGCCACAGGGCCAGATTCACTACGCTCATGACGAAGCCGGCCTTCCACCATTGGCCCAGTGTTGTGTAGCCAGAACCGAAGATGATGGGGGAAGTCCCGGTGGCATAGTGGGTCAGGGTCATCATGATGGAGGAAGCCCCGGCCATGATCAGGGCAAAGCCCATGGGCGGTGCTCCCAGGGCGATCCCGGCGGCGTAAAAGGCACCGAACATGGCGGTGATGTGGGCGGTGGTACTGGCGAAGAAGTAGTGGGCGTACATGTACACCAGCAGCAGCAGGGCCGAGGCGGAGAACCAGTCCAGGCCCAAGTGCAGGATGCCATCCCGGATGCTGTCGGAGAACCAGCCCACCACCCCCAGCTTGTTGAGGAAGGTGGCCATCATCACCAGGGCCGAGAACCAGGTCACCGTATCCCAGGCGCTCTTTTCCGCCAGGATGTCATCCCAGCTCAGCACGCCTGTCACCAGCAGCAGACTCAAACCGATAAAGGCGGCTGCCGTGGCATCCACCGTGAAAGCGCTGCCGAAGAGCATGGCAGGCACCCCGGCCCAGAGAATCAGCAACAGCAGGAAGACCCCCAGCAGGATGCGCTCACTGAGCTTGAAGTGGCCCAGCTCCGTCAGCTGTTCCCGGGCAAAGTGGCGGGCATTGGGGGTGCTCTTGATTTCCGGCGGATACATCCAGGCGATAACCAGGGGCATCACGGCGATACACACCAGACCCGGCAGCAACATGGCCAGGGCCCAGGTGCCCCAGGTCAGGCTGATCTGAGCTCCGGTCGCGTCGGCCACGAACTTCACCACCAGGGGATTGGGCGCCGTGGCCGTGATGAACATGGCCGAGGTGATGGGATTGGTGTGGTAATTCACCAGGGCCAGATAGCGGCCGATCTTCCCCGCCGTCCCGTCATCCGCTTCCGAGCCGAAGCTGTGGGCGATGGACTTCATGATGGGGTGCATGATGCCGCCCCCTCGAGCCGTATTGCTGGGGGTTACCGGCGCCAGCACCAGCTCGGAGAGACTCAGGGCGTAGCCGATGCCGATGGTGCGCTTGCCGAACAGGGCAATGAAGTTGTAGCCGATGCGCCGACCCAGCCCGGTCTTGATCAGGGCCCGGGACATCATCACGGACACCCCGATCAGCCAGATCAGGGGATTGGCAAAACCACTCAGGGCGTCGGCAATTGCCCCGCCCGGCTTGGGATTGGTCACCCCGGTCACCGCCACCAGGGCAATGGCGATCATGGACAAGGCCCCGATGGGCATGGCCTTGCCGATGATGGCAGCGATAGTGCCAATGAAAAGCGCCAGCAGATGCCAGGCGTTGGGCTGCACCCCTTCCGGCACCGGGATGACAAACCATATGACCAGGGTAATCGCCACGGCCACCAGTGCGGGGACTGGCTTGAGCGAGGAATCGTCCTTCATTTTTATTCTCCCAACTGTTCTCTATCTATTGTTTTTTCTTCGAGAGCACGGATCAAGCGCCCTATTGCGCTTCCATCATGGAACTATTGCCGGAGAAAAACAAAGCCTTGAAATCCGTTAACGTCAGGCAGAGAATGGTCGGCTGACTTCTGAATATCTGACGCTCAGTAAAGCAGGAAGGCCTCCCGCTCCTCTTGCCACGCGGCCTCATCCGCACACACCAGGCTTTCGAATTCCTCCACCGTCGCCCCGGAGTCATCCACCCATTCCCGCAACAGGGGGCTGCCATTGATCAAGTCGATGGCCAGACGGTCAAACTCATACTCGTAACCAAAGTCCCGCCACAGGGGGTAATCCGGCTGCAGGCGGCGCAAGGCCTTGAAAGCCAGGGTCTGCAAACGCCAGGGTTTGAAGGCCTGATGATCGTAAGCATCGCTGGGTTCCACGTGGAACTGAACCCCGTTACAGAGCTTGCCCGCGTGCTTATGGAAAGTAGGCTCGAACCAGCACTCCCGCAGGATGCAGCCCTCCAGCCATTGGGGAGCCAGATTGCGCATTTCCGCCATGATGGCCAGCGCATCGATGTCTGGAGCGCCAAACAGCTCCAGGGGTCGCGTGGTGCCCCGCCCTTCTGACAAGGTGGTGCCTTCAAGCATCACCGTGCCCGCGTAGGCCCGGGCCATGGACAAATTAGGGGCGTTGGGACTAGGATTGATCCAGCTGCGCTCCCCCAGGGGCCAGCCGTATCCCGGTGCAGTTTCCGGCTGCCAGCCTTCCATGGTGATGACCTGACAATCCACATCCAGCTTCAAGGTGGCGATGAACCAGCGGGCCAGCTCCCCCATGGTCAGC
>QKDJ01000350.1 GCA_003252145.1 Azovibrio restrictus | reverse complement strand
GACCAGGGTGAGTGGGAGGAAGGGGAAAAGCTGCTGGACACTGCGCTGGCCGATGTGCCTTTTCAGGAAGAGCAGTATTGTCTCGCCGATCTGTTGCATCTCAAGGGGGAGTGTCTGGCGCGTCGTGGGGATGCTCACGAAGCCCTTGCTCATGGCCACCAGGCGACAGCCTTGGCGCAGGAGCAGGGGGCTACCGGCCTGCTTGGATGGTTTGCCGCGGCCATGGCCTGAGCTTTGGAGGGAAGCGTACCGGCTTGCGTGGTGGTTAAATACGGTAAGAAAAGAAAAAGCCCTGACGTATCAGGGCTTTGACTTTATTCCTGGCGGAGAGGGGGGGATTCGAACCCCCGTCAGGGTATTACCCTGAACACGCTTTCCAGGCGTGCGACTTAAACCACTCATCCACCTCTCCGGGAAGGCGCGCATTGTAGCAAAGATTAAGGTTTTGTCCACCTTTTTGAGGGTTTTTCGAAATCGGTCGGCAAAAGTGCTGTTGCGACCATGGGTGGCTTGCGCGTGGTGAGCGTTCCTTGAGCGCTTTGTTTACGCGGCCAGGATGGGAATGATCCGCTTCTTCATGGCCCCTACCACGTGCATTTCGCACTTCTTGCAATCGAAGGTGAGGGTGAGCTTTTCCTTGCCGTTGATGAGGGTCATGGGGTCAGGGCGTATGCCTTTCACTTCCTTGGGGCACAGGTTGAAGCTGTAGCGCAGGCAGTGTTTGGTGATCATCAGGGAGACCTCGCCGGCCTCCTGATTCATTTCATAGGCGGACTCAATCACCGAAACGCCGTGACGGTTGTAGAAGGCGTGGGCTTTCTGGTTGTAAACATTGCCCAGGTAGGAGAGGGCCGATTCCGGATAAGGCGGCGGATTAGCCTCGGGAGTCCGGCGAGCGGGGCGCTGATAGGCAACCGCTCTAGCTGCATCCAATTGTTCCACTGCTTCCCGGCGCAGGCCATTGATGGCACTGGCGGGCAGGAACCAGGCCTGGGACAGGGCCAGGTTTATCTGCCGGGCCTGGTACAAGGTGTTGCCCAGCTTACCCAGGTTGTCCTTGAGGCCGCTCAGGGCCCGAGCTTCGTCCCGGGCTGGTGCTTTTTCCTGGGGCAGGGTAGCCCAGGCACTAATGCCGTCCTCAGCCGTGATGCACAGGGCAAAACCTTCGGGGGTTTCTTCCAGGCGCAAATCCACGCCGATACGCCGGTCAGCCGATTTCTTTTCCAGCAGGCGCTCGAAGCTCTGCTCCCGGTTACGGTACAGAGTCGTGCCTACCTGGAGATCGCTGGGCATTTCGTTGGGGGAGCAGCGCCAGACCTTGCTCATGCGCTGAGCCGTATTGATGCGTACGCCCACCAGTTCCTGGTCCGGGTCGAAGTAGGAGAGGCCGTCACCATTGTGAAGTTCGGCCTCGCTCTCCAGTTCAAACCAGTTGGGGCCCAGCTGGTTCACCGAGCCCAGAGGCTCGCCTGAAAAGGCTGGAGTGTCGAAGGCGCCAATATCCCCTTTGCGGGCATTGACGAAGTAATCGGTGGAACCCCGGTTGAAGGTTTTTTCAGGCTGGGGGGTAAAGGTATAGGTGCAGCGGCCTGCAGAGGCGCGGCTGTAGCGGTCCGGGTGCTGGTCCAGAATGCCGTCCAGCAGGGTGCGGTAGTGGGCGGTGAGGTTTTTTACGTAGGACAGGTCCTTCAGTCGCCCCTCGATCTTGAAAGAGGTGATGCCCGCCTCCGCCAAGGCCAGAAGGTTGGCGCTCTGGTCGTTATCCTTCATGGAGAGCAGATGCTTGTCCTGGGCCACCAGATTACCCTCCTGGTCAGCCAGATCGTAGGGCAGGCGGCAGGCCTGGGAGCATTCGCCCCGGTTGGCGCTGCGGCCCGTATGGGCGTGGCTGATGTAGCACTGGCCCGAGTAGGCCACGCAAAGGGCCCCGTGAATGAAGAATTCCAGATTGCAGCTGGTGGCCTGGGCGATGCGCTGGATCTGCATCAGGTTCAGTTCCCGGGCCAGGACGATCTGGGAAAAACCCACCTGATCCAGAAAACGGGCCTTTTCCAGAGTCCGGATGTCGGTCTGGGTGCTGGCGTGCAACTGGATGGGGGGTAGGTCCATTTCCAGGAGGCCCATGTCCTGGATGATCACCGCATCGGTTCCAGCCCCGTAAAGCTGCCAGATGATCTTGCGGGCCGGCTCCAGTTCCTCGTCCTTGAGAATGGTATTGACCGTGGCGAATACCCGGGCGTTATAGCGATGGGCTTCCCGCGCCAGTCTTTCGATGTCGGCCACCGTATTGCCTGCGTTGGAACGAGCCCCGAAGGCGGGGCCACCGATGTAGACCGCATCGGCACCATGATGAATGGCCTCGATACCGAAATCGGCGTTCTTGGCGGGAGCAAGCAATTCAAGGGGGCGGGGTGATGACATGGGAAGACGGGGCACAAAAAAGGCTCGGTTTGACAGACCGTGATGGACCAGGAATTGCGGGAAACGTTCAGGGGGCCCACGACCAGTAGGCCAAAAAACAAAAGCCCGCCGAAAGGGCGGGCATTATGGCACAACGGAGAGGGAGAGGTTTTAGCCCTGGTTCCGGCGGGCCTGCTCCAGGCACTCGGCCTTGCGGGGGCAGTCGGGGGACTTGAACCCAAAAATGCGGGCCATCTTTTCAGTGGCTTCACGCATGGCGCAACAGGATTCCCGGAGTTCATTAGCGGACACAGGAGTTTGACTACCATTACCTGAAGCGGAAACCATGATGGACCTCATCGAGGGATTAAACATGGGGGCATATTTAAACACGGTTTCAGAATTGTGAAAACAGAAAACGCTAACTATTCTCAGGTTTCGTTATGATGGGCGCCCCTGTCAGGATGTGGACTTATGGAAGAGCGTATTACCGACCTGGAAGTGAAATTCAGCTTTGCGCAGGATTTGCTGGATGAGCTCAATCTCACCGTTTATCGGCAGCAGCAACAGATCGAGTTGCTACTGCAAGAGGTGCGCGCCCTGCGTTTGCAGATGCAGTCCATGCCATCGGCCCAGGGGGCTTCTAATGTGCTGGATGAAATTCCGCCTCACTATTGAGTCGTTTTGGCGCCTGGAGCCTGGTCTACAACGATCTGGAGCCAGTATTCCAGGGCAGCCAGATGCCAGAGCTTGTTGCCTTGCAGGCGGGTGAAATGCCCGAGGGGGTCCGCCAGCAGTTTGTCCACATAGGCCCGGTCATACAATCCCCGCTCCCTGCAGGCTTTTGAGTTGAGGGTGGCCTGGATGAATTCTAGAAAGCCGCCACGCAAATACTTCAGGGCTGGCGTGGGAAAGTAACCCTTGGGGCGGTCAATCACTTCATCCGGGATTAGTCCCCGTGCCACATGCTTCAGAGGGAATTTGCCGCCCTCCTTGAGGCGCAGGGTAGGGGGGAGTCGCATGGCGGATTCCACCAGTTCCTGATCCAGGAAGGGAACCCGGGCTTCCAGTCCCCAGGCCATGGTCATGTTGTCTACTCGTTTGACTGGGTCATCCACGATCAGTGTCGTGGCATCCATGCGTAGCACTTGATCCAGGAAAGTGTCTCCCCCCGGTTCGCTCAGGCGGTGGGTGACAAAGGCGGAGGCATGATCCTCTGTCTGCCAATCGGGGGTCATCATGCGCTGGTATTCATCATGACTGCGGTCGAAGTAATGGCGGGAGAAGCGCTCCAGCGGAGATTGGTTGTCGGCTTCGGCCCCCATCAAGGGATACCAGTAATAGCCACCAAACACTTCATCGGCACCCTGGCCGGAAAGCACGGCCTTGACCTCTTTCTTCACTTCCCGTGCGAGCAGGTAGAAGGCCACGTT
>QKDJ01000279.1 GCA_003252145.1 Azovibrio restrictus | reverse complement strand
CGCTGTTTCACCTCTCCTTCATCCAGGGGGCTGAAACGATTGAACAGGGGGGCAATCCAGAGGGGGTAGGCGAACAGGATGAAGAGATTGAAGCCCATCCACAGCAGCCAGACATAAATCCACCAGGCATCTCCCATGGCTGCCATCAGCCAGAGAACTGCTGTCAGGAGTGGCAGACCAAGCAGGGCGGAAATTAGGGTCTGCTTGATCATGTCTGAAAAGAACAGGGCTGGGGTCATGCGGTTGAAGCCAAAACGGGCTTCCAGGCGAAACTGGCGGTAAATGTCCAGGGGTAAATCCACCAGGCTGGAGATGACGACCACGCTGGCAATCAGGGCGATGCCATGCTGCAGTCCTTCCAGGTGGCTACGCCAGAAGTTGTCCAGTAGATTCAGGCCGCCGCCCCAGGTCAGAGCCAGAAACAAGAGGGTTTCCACGCCCAGAGCAATGCGGCCCAGACGGGTTTTCGCCAGGGTGTAATCAGCAGCCCGCTGGTGGGCGCTCAGGCTGACCTGCTCGGAAAATTCCATGGGTACCCGGTCTCGATGTGTGGAGACGTGACGCTCCTGGCGCCAGGATAGCCACAGACGCAGTAGCAGATTCAGGACAAGGGCAAAACCAGTGATATAGGAAAACATTTCCACAGGATTTCAAGGGTGGGGTTGTGACACAATAACGTCTTTGGGATTTCAAGCAATTATATGGCACGGGATGCGACAAACCTCGTCTGGCTGGATATGGAAATGACGGGGCTCAATCCGGATTCGGACCGGATCATCGAACTGGCGATGGTGGTGACCACTGGCGATCTGGAGGTGGTGGCTGAATCGCCGGTCTGGGTCGTGCACCAGACGGATGCTGTGCTTGATGGCATGGATGACTGGAACAAGAAAACCCACGGGCGTTCAGGTCTCATCGACCGGGTGCGGGCCACGCGCCACACGGAAGCTCAGGTGGAAGCCGAGGCTCTGGCCTTTGTGCGCCAGTATCTGCCCGAGTCCACTTCACCCATGTGCGGCAATTCCATATGTCAGGACCGTCGTTTCATGGCCCGCTACATGCCGGGCCTGGAAGCCTGGTTCCATTACCGGAATCTGGATGTCAGCACCCTCAAGGAATTGTGCAAACGCTGGACTCCGGCCATCTACAAAGGCTTCCAGAAAAAGGGCGCTCATGTGGCCCTGGCGGATATCTATGAGTCCATCGAAGAACTGAAGTACTACCGGGAGCATTTCATCCGGATTGGCGATAACAAAGGAGATGGGGCATGAACAAGGGGTGGTTGTTGCTGCTGGGACTAGGACTGGCCGGTCTGGTCCATGGGGAGGAAAACCGTTTGCAGGCCGATTTGCAGGCCATCACGGCAGATCCTGTTGCTTTGCAGGCGGCCCAGCAGGCGGGTAGCAAGGCCTCTTTCTTCTGTGCCAATTGTCACGGGGAGAACGGCGTCAGTAAATTGCCTGAAGTGCCAAATTTGGCCGGACAGAATCCAGCCTACCTGCTGGAGCAGATTCGCAAGTTTGGCGTTGGCGAACGCAAAGACGAGTTCATGCAGGGGCTGATCAAGGTACTGAAGGACAACGAAAAGATTCAGATTGCCCTTTATTACGCTAGCCAGACTCCGTTGCCCGGTAAGCAGGATGCCGCCAAGGTGGCCGCTGGGAAGGTGCTGTACACCAAACTGTGTGCTCGTTGTCACCGGGATGTAGCCCATGGGGATGAGTTGATTCCCCGCCTGGCTGGCCAACATCCGGTTTACCTGAAACTGTCGGTGACCCGCTATCGGGACAAGACCGGGGAGCGTCAAAATCCGCTCATGTCCAGTGCCGTGGCGCCTTTGAAGAACGAAGATATTGCAGCGGTTGCCGCTTATCTGAATACCTTGCCCTGATAAGGGGCAAGTATGGGGGTTTTAGCCTAAGCCTTTCAGAGGCTTGTCCGGCGATAGAGTCGGAAGCGTTCCTTTCTGTCACCGGGGCGGTTGCCCTCCCAGACCCGGTGCCAGCCTCGCCCTTGAGGGGCTAGTTCATCACGAGAGTTGCCTTGCACCAGCAACCAGGGGCACGAGGTTTCCCCGTTGCTTTCCAGTGCTTTGAAACGTAGCCGCTCAAAATAGGCGAAAGAAGCTCTTTGGGCATCTCCTAAACTTTTTGCAGCAATACAGTGCTGCCTATCCGGCATTTGCTGAGCCAGTGTGGCAGCCAGTTGCCGATAGCTCTTGCCGTAATCAATCCAGGGTAACCAGAGAGAGACTGCCAGGAGCCATCCGGTAGCCAGGCCGGCCGTCCAGCGGGTAAGGCAGCGATATGGAGAACGGGGTAGGCCAGGCAAGGTCCATAGCCACCATAGGGTGACCAACAGGGCCAGGGCAAAAAAGCCTGTATCGAAGCGACCTTCGAAGCCGGGTTCCAATTCAACGGCGCGACGAGCCAGGCGCTCGGGCCAGCCAAAAATCATGGCACTCCAGCCAGTCCATAGAAGAATGGCTAGAACACTGAAGGCCATTCCAGAGAACCAATCGAAGGCATTGGCGGCACCCCGGCGCAGGGCAAGTATCCCGGGAGTTGCCAGGAGTGCCAGGGGCGGGAGCAGCAGAATAGCCGAGGTTTCTTTGGCGTCAAGGGTTAGGGGAAGGGCAAGCAGCAGGGCCAGGAAGGCTATCAGGGGAAGCAACTGAGCTGGCGCGTTCCATTGGCGGCGACGAACCCACAGGCTCCAGGCTGCCAGGGGTAGGAGAGGCCAGGAAAACCAAGGCAGCATCTGCAGCAGGTTCCAGAGTTCCTTGAGGTACTGGCTGGCCAGGGCTAGCTGTTGTTCCTGTTGCAACCAGGCGGCCAACCAAAGGGGGGCGTTGGTGGCCAGGAGTAGGCCCAGAAGCACAACAGGAATCGTGGCACCCAAGGTTCCTGCAAGCAGGTAGGGGATATGGCGGAAGGAGCGCAGACTAGCTCCCCCGCACAGAAGCATGAGGATGAGGGGGATCAGGGTGGTGGCGCCTCCGCCCAGTGCAGAAAGGCTTAAGGCAGGGATCAGCAGGATGGCGGCTGTCCATGGCTTGCGCGGCAGCAGGCTCAGGCTAAGGAGGGCAAGGCTCAGGGCTGCCAGGGTTACCAGCATGGGCTGGGCCTCGTGGGCGCGTACGATCAGGCCTAAACTGCCGGCCAGAAGCAGCGGCGTAGCAGCGGCACTTTGCTGTCCATGCAGTTCCCGGCCAGCGTAGTAGAGCGAAATGAAGGTTAGGGCAGTCCACAGGCCGCTGGCTAGACGCAGCGCGTCGTGCAAGGGAAGAAGTCCCCCGAACAGCTGACCTGTCAGGGCCGCACTCCAGTAATACAGGGGGGCGGCTAGAAAGGCTTGGCCGGCAAGGGAGAGCCCCAGGCCATGGTCAGGATCAAGAAAGTCCCGGGCTACGGCCAGGTGAATGACGTCTTCCGTCTTCCAGGGGTCGTGTCCGAACAGGCCGGCCAGCACATAGAAGGCGAGTAGCCCCGCCAGCGTCCAGCCGGTGGGGGGGAGGGTCAGGGTGCGAGGAAGTCGTAGAGGGAACATGGATCAATAAAAAAGGCAGCCATGGGCTGCCTTTTTTCAGATTCCGGCGGAGTCTTAGGCAGACTTGCGCAGGGCGCCGAACTTCTGGTTGAACTTCTCAACGCGACCGGCGGTATCCACGATCTTTTGCTTGCCAGTGTAGAAGGGGTGGCAGGCAGCGCAGACTTCCACGTGCAGGGCCTTCTTCATGGTGGACTTGGTGGTGAAGGTGTTGCCGCAGGAGCAGGTCACCTGAATGTCTTCGTAATCGGGGTGGATACCGTTTTTCATGTCTTCATCCTTGAAAATAGCGGCTG
>QKDJ01000318.1 GCA_003252145.1 Azovibrio restrictus | reverse complement strand
GAAGTGGCTCGGCAATCTGGTGCCTTGAACCTGCCCCAGATTCACCAATGGATTCGTAACAACCCTTGATTCAATGGAAAAAACGGCTTAAGCCCGGAAGGATGCAAGCCGTAATCAACTCCAGATTCACCTCTGGAGTTCCCCATGAAAATCGCCAGCGCACAATTGCAACTCTCCGCCCAGCATGAAGCTCACCAGGAGCATCAAGTCAGCTCATCCCTGCGGGTCTGGGCTACCCCGACCCAGGCGGAACCAGCCAGACCTCAAGTGAGTCTGTCGGAACAAGGGCTCAAGCAACTGCAGAGCGAAAACAGTCAGCAAGTGGATGCCACTGATGACTCCCTGGTATCCGACGCCCTCCTTTTTCTGCGGACCATCGTGGAAATGATGACGGGCCGTCGCATCAAACTGATCGATAGCAAAGACCTCAGCCCCTCCGAAGCCCCTTCCATCGAACCTGCAGCAAGCGGGCCGCAACAGGCCCCCCCCTCGCGCAATAGCGCAGGGTTCGGACTGGCTTACGATTACCAGGAAAGCTACCGGGAAACGGAGCGCATGCAATTTTCTGCTTCCGGCCAGGTCAGCACGGCTGACGGAAAAACCATTTCCTTTAACCTCAACCTGGAAATGGCTCGCAGTTACTCAGAGAGCACCAGTCTCAGCCTGCGCGCCGGCGACGCCCCTTTGAAGGACCCTTTGATCCTCAACTTCGGAGGCACGGCAGCTCAACTCTCTGACACCCGTTTCAATTTCGATCTGGATGGCGACGGCACCCAGGAAAATCTTCGTTTTGTTGCGCCGGGAAGCGGATTTCTGGTTTTTGACAAAAATGGGGATGGCGTTGCCAATGACGGCAGCGAATTGTTTGGCGCCAGCACAGGCAACGGTTTCGCTGAACTGGCTCAACTGGATGAAGATGGCAACGGCTGGATTGACGAAAATGATGGGGCTTTCACGCAGCTTCGCGTTTGGGAAATGAGCCCGGACGGTACCTCCCAAATGCGCTCGTTGCTGGAAGCCAACGTGGGCGCCATCAGCCTGGCCCATGTGAACACCCCTTTCTCCATCAAGAATGAAAATAACGAGCTGGAAGCGCAGGTCAAGGCATCCGGTATATTTTTGCAAGAAACGGGTGGCGCTGGCACAATACAACAGCTGGATTTGAAGGTTTGAAATCCGCCACTTGCCAGATTCCCAACTGGCATACCAAGAATTAAAAAAACCTTCGGAGACGAGGTAATACATGACAAAGATCGCTGACTGGAAGATCTGGATCCGATTGACGGCCGCAATCTGGTGCGTACTGGTGATTGCCTGGGGGGGCGTGATCTTTTGGGAAAGCCAAGAGAATCGCAACACGGCTATCAACCAGGCCAAAGACTTTTCCCACAGCATTCACGAAATGACCATGGCAGGGCTTACCGGCATGATGATCACCGGTACGGTAGGCCAGCGCGAGGTCTTCCTTGATCAGATCAAGCAGCTTTCCATCATCAAGGACCTGCACGTGGTGCGCGGCGATGCGGTCAGCAAGATTTTCGGCCCCGGGCAAGGTGGCGAACGGCAGATGGATGCCATCGAGAAGCAGGTGATGGAAAGTGGGCAACCCTACAGCGCCATCATTCAGGATAGTGGCGGCCATGCCCTGCATGTGGTCAATCCTACCAAGGCGGATACCAACTATCTGGGCAAGAACTGCGTAGCCTGCCACCAGGTTCCTGAAGGCACTGTTCTGGGCGTGGTCAGCATGAAGGTCTCTCTGGATTCCGTGGAATCCGCCGTGTCAGCCATGCGTTTCAAAATTGCCGGCGCCGCATTCCTGGTCAGCCTGCTGCTTCTGGGCATCATCTATTGGCTGACCAACCATTTCGTTACCCAGCCCATGGATGAACTGCGTAAGAGTCTGGTGGACATCGCCCGGGGTGAAGGGGACCTGACTCGCCGCCTGGCCGTCAAGGGCAAAGACGAAATCGGGCAAACCGCCCTGGTATTCAATGAAATGATGGAGAATTTTGCCAATCTGGTGCGTCGGGTCAGTGAATCCGCCCGACAGGTTTCCGCCAAGGCCCACGATCTCTCCAGCAGCGCCACCCGGGTGGCCAGTAGTTCCCATCAGCAGGACGCCAAGTCCAACCAGGCCGCGGCTGCTGTGGAAGAACTGGTCTCCAGTATCGTGTCCATTGCCCAAAGTGCCGAACACGTACAGCACCAGTCCCAAGAATCTCTGGACCGAGCTCAGGCCGGCAACCGGAGCCTGACTGCCCTGCTCTCGGAAATGGATGTGGTGGAATCTGCCGTCAAGCAGATGGCCGAGTCCGTCAATGACTTCGTGCGCAACACGGAAGCCATCAACACCATGACCCAGGAGGTCAAGGACATTGCCGAGCAAACCAATCTGTTGGCCCTGAATGCCGCCATCGAAGCAGCCCGCGCCGGAGAACAAGGACGAGGCTTTGCCGTGGTGGCGGACGAAGTGCGCAAGCTAGCAGAGAAGTCTTCTCGCTCGGCCAGTGAAATTGATGCCATTACGGAAAAACTCACCTCTCAGTCCGTGGCTGTACGCAAGGCCATCAATGAAGGTCTGGAGCACCTCTCCAGCAGTCAGGAGTCCGTGCATTCCGTGGCCGACATTCTGCATGCCACCAACGGCTCCGTGCAGGAAGTCGGGGAAGGTCTGGATAACATTGCCATGGCCACCGACCAGCAGCGCCGGGTCTCCGGTGAAGTAGCTGACAATATCGAAGCTATCGCCATGATGGCCCGGGACAACACTTCCTCGGTCGAAGAAACCGCCTCGGCCGCAGATGGCCTCAAGGATCTGGCCGACAATCTGCAGAACACGGTGGGACGCTTCAAGGTCTGAAACCATCTGGCCAGCAAAAAGCCCGCCCCATGAACTTTGGCGGGCTTCTTATTTGTGGGCGTACAAGCCTGGAATTACTGAGGCAGCAATTCCAAATCCAGACTCGCAGGCGGTAACGGCCCTCGCCCCTTGGTGGCCGGAGCTCCCTGCTTGGCCAACTGCTTGTTGGCTACTCTGAGCCGATCAATGGCTTTGGCCATGAGCGTCTTCTGCATGCGATCCAGCAACTCTTCCGACGAAAGCGCCAGAGCTGAGCCACTGATTTCCATGAACAGGGAGGGCTCCAAAGTGACCACTGTGGCGTGACGCTTGGCATCCTTGTGATGCAGATAAGCCAGTTCCCCCACCGGCTCTCCATCAGTGAGCCGACAGAGTACCTGTCCTTCAATGGAGACCTCCACGCAACCATTGATCAGGATACCGAAGCGACGATCACTCTCCCCTTCAGTCAGCAAAGTGACGTTGCGATCCACGTCCCGCCAGATAGCCGAGCGAAGGATTTCCCAGAGCTCCACATTTTCGAATTCCACAAAGAAATCCATCCGGCGCAGCATCTCGAAATGCGTGTTGCTCTGCACCTCCGCATCCTCATCATCCAGAATCTGATAGCGCACCGAAGATAGATCCTTGGCAAACTCGGCGCCATTCCGATACCGGTTGTACAGATCCTTCTCCAGAGCCTTCTTGATGATGTTGTCCAAACCCTCGGGAAGATTGGGATTCAGATTGGAAATCACAGGTGAATCAAGATTCACGATCCGATAAACGAGGGTAGCCGGGTTCTTGGCACGGAACGGCAGGCGGCCCGTCAGCATCTGGAACAGCACGACCCCCAGGGAATACAGGTCTGTCTTCTGATTGAGCGGGTAGCCCTTGATCTGCTCGGGAGACATGTAGGCCGGCGAACCCACCCCCATCACAAAGGTGGTGTCTCTATCCATGTCCTTGTTGATGTTGATGGCCAGGCCAAAGTCTGCAATCTTGGGGTTA
>QKDJ01000061.1 GCA_003252145.1 Azovibrio restrictus | reverse complement strand
GACACCATTACCGCCATCGAACAGGTAGTGGCCTTGCCAGCCTTCCAGGAGGCCGCACTGGCCCGGGCTCCGGCCATCGCCAAAAAAGACCCGGGACACCCGGGGGTGTTTCTGGGCTACGACTTCCACCTGGGGCCGGACGGTCCCCGGCTCATCGAAATCAATACCAACGCCGGGGGTGGCCTGCTCAATGTGCGCCTGGCCCAAGCCCAGCGGGCCTGCTGCGGTGCCCTGGCGGATTTCCTGGGGGCGGGGCAGATTCGGGCGGATGTGGAGCAGGAATTCCTGAGCATGTTCCAGAAGGAATGGCGTCTGGCTAGCGGCGACCAGCCCCTGCAGCGGGTGGTGATCGTGGATCAGACCCCGGAAAGCCAGTACCTGGCTCCCGAGTTCGAGCTGTTCCGGCAGATGTTTGCGCGGGCTGGGCTGGACGCCTGCATCGCCCACCCCACCGAATTACGCTGGGATGGCACCCGTCTCCAGCACGCCCGGGGTCCGGTGGACATGATCTACAACCGGCTGACCGACTTTTATCTGGAGGCGCCGGAACTGGCTCCCATACGGGCGGCCTACGAGCAGGATGCCGTCCTGCTGACGCCTCATCCCCGGGCCCACGCCCTGTATGCGGACAAGCGCAATCTGGTCCTGCTCTCCGATCCCACCTGGCTGGCCCAGGCCGATGTATCCGAAGCCCTGCAGCAACAACTGGTGCAGGGCATTCCCGCCACCCGCCAGGTGCTGCCGGAAGAGGCCGACTATTTCTGGCAGACTCGCAAGCAATGGTTCTTCAAGCCTGCGGGCGGCTACGGCAGCAAGGCCGCCTACCGGGGCGACAAACTGACCCGGCGGGTTTTCGAGGAAATCCTGGCAGGCCAGTACATCGCCCAGGGGCTGGTTCAACCTTCGGAGCGGCGCCTGGAAGTGGCGGGCGAGCAACGGGACCTGAAACTCGATCTGCGCCATTACGTCTATCAAGGACGTATCCAGCTGAGCGCTGCCCGGCTGTATCAAGGGCAGACCACCAACTTTCGCACTCCGGGCGGCGGCTTTGCCGCGGTCCTGGCGGTGCCGGAAAGAGAGCATTCATGAAAGTATTTGGCATTGCCGGTCGTTCCGGTTCGGGCAAGACCAGCCTGCTGGAACAACTGATTCCCTGTCTGCGTGCCAAGGGCCTGCGGGTGTCCATCATCAAGCACTCCCACCACGGTTTCGACATCGACCGGCCCGGCAAGGATTCCTACCGGCACCGGGAAGCCGGGGCCGAAGAGGTCATGCTGGCCTGCAACGCCCGCTGGGCCCTGATGCGGGAAGTGCGGGATGAGGCCGAGCCGGAACTGGGAGACCTGCTGGCCCGTCTGGCCCCCGTGGATCTGGTGCTGGTGGAGGGCTTCAAGCAGGAAAGCATTCCCAAGCTGGAGGTCTATCGCCCGGCCTGGGAGCGCCCGCCCCTCTACACCGAACGTCAGGACATCATGGCCATTGCCACCGATGCCCAACTGGACACCCATCTGCCCTGTCTGCCCCTCAACGAACCCGAGGTCATTGCCGCCTACATCGTGCGCAGCCTGAATCTGGAGAAACCCTCATGCTGACTTACCCCGAAGCGCTGGCCCATCTGCTGGCCGCCGCCCAACCCGTGCGGGAAAGCCGTCCCCAGCCTCTGGCCGTCAGCATTGGCCGCATTCTGGCCGAACCCCAGTTCGCCACCGTGGATGTGCCGCCCCTGGATAATTCCGCCATGGACGGTTACGCCGTCCGGCTGGCCGACCTGAACGGGGAGGGCAGTCTGCTGAAGATCGGGCAACGCATTGCCGCAGGCCAGCTGGGCGAAGCCCTGGAGCCGGGCACGGCGGCCCGCATCTTTACCGGTGCGCCCATGCCCCAGGGCGCAGATGCTGTGGTGATGCAGGAATACTGCGAAGTCCAGGGGGATCAGGTGTGCATCAAGCGCATGCCCAAGCTGGGGGAAAACATCCGCCGCCAGGGCGAGGACATGGCCGTGAATCAGGAAATCCTGCGGGCGGGCACCGTGCTGCGTCCCCAGGAACTGGCCCTGGCCGCTGCTGCCGGTCTACCGGAAATTCCCGTGCTGCGTCACCTGCGCGTGGCCCTGTTCTGTACTGGCGACGAACTCTACATGCCCGGTGAGCCCCTGCCTCCCGGCGGTATCTACAACTCCAACCAGTTTGCCCTGGCTGCCTTGCTGGAAGGCCTGGGCTGCGAGGTCCGCAATCTGGGCCGGGTGCCCGACGATCTGGAAGCCACTCGTGCTGCCCTGCGGGAAGCTGCTGCCGGTAACGACCTGATCATGACCACCGGCGGCGTCTCCGTCGGGGAAGAGGATCACATCAAGCCCGCCGTGGAAGCCGAGGGCCGCCTGGACATGTGGAAAGTGGCCATTAAGCCGGGCAAGCCCCTGGCCTTCGGTCAGGTCAATAGCGCCGACAGCTCCGCCTGGTTCCTGGGCCTGCCAGGTAATCCGGTGTCCTCCTTCGTTACTTTCCTGATTCTGGTGCGCCCCTTCATCCGTCACCTGCAAGGGGTCGCCCGGCCCATGGCGCGCAGCTACCGGCTGCCGGTGGGTTTTTCCTGGGACAAGGATTCCGGCCTGCACGAATTCCTGCGGGTCTACATGGACGAAGAGGGCCGCCTGCAACAGTTTCCCCATCAAGGGTCCGGTGTGGTTCATGCCCTGGTGGGCAGCGACGGGCTGGCCGTCAAGCCGCCTCACCTCAAGTTCCAGCCGGGTGACCTGATGGAATTCATTCCCTTCTCCGAGGTGCTGTGATGAGTATTCGTATCCTCTATTTCGCCGGTCTGCGGGAAAAGCTGGGGCTGAACGAGGAAAGTGTTTCCTTGCCGGAGGGTCTGGGCACCCTGGGGGAACTCAAGGCCTGGTTGTGCGCCAATGGCCGGGAAGCCCTGGCAGAAACCCCCAACCTGCGTTTTGCCGTCAACCAGAACATGGCCCGGGAAACCGACCCGGTGCTGGATGGTGACGAGGTGGCCTTCTTTCCTCCGGTCACCGGAGGCTAAGGGCATGAACACGTGCATCCGGGTACAGGAGGCCGATTTCGACCTCTCCACCGAGGTGGCTGCCCTGCGGGGTGACGATGCCTGCGTGGGCGCCGTGGTCAGCTTCGTGGGCCTGGTGCGGGACACCAACCTGGGTGACGGGGTGAGCTCCATGTTCCTGGAGCATTACCCGGGCATGACGGAAAAGGCCCTGGAGCAGATCGTCACCCAGGCCCAGCAACGCTGGGACATCCTGGGCGCCCGGGTGGTGCATCGGGTGGGCGAACTGGCGCCGGGGGATCAGATCGTGCTGGTGGCGGTTTCGTCCCTGCATCGGGGCGAAGCCTTCGCCGCCTGCGAATTCATCATGGACTACCTGAAAACCCAGGCCCCTTTCTGGAAGCGGGAAGACACGCCCCAGGGCGCCCGCTGGGTGGATGCCCGGGAGTCGGACGACCAAGCGGCCCAACGCTGGGAAAGCAAGTAAGCCTGCCTCGCCAAGAAAAAGCCCCGGCGTGCCGGGGCTTTTTTAATTCAACCTTGCTGTAGCGTTTCAACCCGTCCTGAACTTGCTCACGGCCTGCTGCAGGGAGCGGGACAGCACTTGTAGATGGCGGGCCGCGTCGGCGGTGTTGCTCACCGCATGGGCACTTTCCTCGGACATCTGGGCGATCTGCTCGATATTGCTGGCGATCAGGGCGCTGGTCTGGCTCTGTTCATTGATGGCGTAGCTGATGCTGTTGACCACCTCGGTAACCCGCTCGGCGCCACTCTGAATCTGGTTGATGGAATCCCCAGCCTGGGTGGCCAGATCCACGCCCTTGCGTACCTGCTCCACC
>QKDJ01000229.1 GCA_003252145.1 Azovibrio restrictus | reverse complement strand
CGCGTTAGATTTTCCCGGGCGGGCAGGTAGTTACCCAGGAAAAAGGAAAGGCTGAACAGGAGCAGGCCGAGACCAATCACCCCGGGGTAACCCAGCCGTTCGAACTGCTTGCCCCGCTTCATGGCAATCCCCCCTGCCCTGCCATCAGGCCGCCATCCTGCCCCGGTTCTTTCCATTGGGTTGCCAGGGTGAAGCGTAGGGGATGCAGGGGGCTTTCCTGATCTATTTCCGAATGGGTCAGCCAGGTCTGGCGCAGACTGGGCACCTGTTGCAGGCGCCCCAGGTAATCCAGGGCAGCCCCCATGTCCTTGGCCTCGCCACTGATCTGCAGGGTGCCGCTGCCGGGCTTCAGGGCCAGCAGGGTGACCTGCTCGCTGGACGCCCCTTCCAGGGCGCCAAACAATTGATCCCAGCGGCTCGGAGCAGCGCCTTCCGCCCGGCTTTCCTGCATTTCCCGGCTCATATCCGCCTGCCGCTGCAGGCGCGACACCTGGAATTCCCGGGCTTCCAGCTGGCCGCTCAAGGCCAGATAGTCCACCGTCAGCAGGCTGGCACAGACCAGTCCCGCCAGCAGCAAGCCCGTACCGATCCGGCGCGGCCCGGGTTCGCTGCGCTGAAAGTCGAGCCAGAGGGGGCGCATCATGCCAATCCCCAAACCGCCAGGCCGCTACCGGGATCAATGCCCGGTGCAGGGGGCGGTGCGATGGGTTTGTGACTCCAGAAGGTGCCGGCCGGTAGACGGGCAGTTCCCGTCAGATCACAGAGCCAGAGCAGGCCACCGGGCTGACGGCCATGGATTTCCCCTTCTTCCAGCAGGAACTGGGGCAGGATGCCCCCATCACCGGCCCGGCTATCCACGTACTTCCATTGGCCGTTATCCACGGACGCCAGGGTCACGCGTCCCTGCTCCACCAGGGCCAGACTCCCCGCTCCCTTGCCGATCAGGCGTCGGGCCCGTTTGAATACGGGCATCAGACTGGGTTGTACGGAAACCAGTTTTCCCCGCCCTTCACAGATGCTGCGCAGACCAGTGAGCAATTGCCGGGGCAACCCGCAGGCCAGGGTAGGCATGCTGCTGGCGGCCGGACTGACGCGAATTTCCCAGTCCCGGGCCAGTTCGCCAAAGGTGTCGTGAAACACGGCGCCTGCCAGATTGCGACGTTCCTCTTCACCCAATCCCCGGCTGGGAGGCAGGACCACATGCCGGACATAGTGGGAAGACAGAATCACGGCGATTTCCCGCCCCCGCCAACCGGGCTCCGCCAGCAGGGCCTCCAGGGCCACCAGGCCCTTGTCCCATTTGGCCTGATCATCCGTCTGGAACAGCATGGCATGTCGGTCCCTCAGGCGCTGCCGCAGGAGCCCGCCGACCCGGAGGGCCGACAGGCGCTCGGGTGCAAGGCCGACAATGATGCGTTCACGCCACGAAAGTGACACGGTTGATCTCCTCCAGGGTGGATTCGCCGCGCTTCACCATGTCCAGGGCCGCGTCCCGCAGCTGGCGCATGCCGGCCCGCTCGGCCTCTTCCCGCAAACGGCGCAGGGGGGCGGCGGCAATGATCAGTTCCCGCAGGTCGTCGTTCAGGTGCAGTAACTCGGCAATGGCCTTGCGTCCCTTGTAGCCGGTGCCCCGGCAGTGGCTGCAACCCTTGCCCTTGCGGAAGTTGTACTGACGGGCGCTGAGCAGACTGATGCCCGAGTCGTTGAGCAATTCTTCGCTGGGCTGGGCGGGTTCGCTGCAATGGGGACAGATGGTGCGTACCAGACGCTGGGCCAGGATGCCGTTGATGGCATTGACGAAGCTCTGGGGCTCCACCCCCATGTGCAGGAAGCGGTTGATGGCATCCAGGGCGTTGTTGGCATGCACCGTGGTAAAGACCAGGTGCCCGGTGAGGGCGGACTGAACGGCAATCTGGGCGGTTTCCGGGTCGCGGATTTCCCCCACCATGATCTTGTCCGGGTCGTGGCGCAGGATGGAACGCAGGCCCCGGGCGAAGCTGAGGCCCTTTTTCTCATTGACCGGAATCTGCAACACGTCGGGCAGCTGGTATTCCACCGGATCTTCGATGGTGATGATCTTGTCGTTGCCTGTATTGACCTCACTGAGCACCCCGTACAAGGTGGTGGTCTTGCCGCTGCCGGTGGGGCCGGTCACCAGCAGCATGCCGTAGGGTTCCCGGGCCAGGCGGCGCACCACCTGCTTGATCTCCCCTTCCAGACCCAGACTATCCAGGGTCAGGGTGGTCACCTGATCGGTCAAAGCCTGTTTGTCCAGGATGCGCAGGACCGCATCCTCGCCATGGATGCTGGGCATGATGGAGACACGGAAATCCACGTCCCGGCCATTGACCGAGACCTTGAACCGGCCATCCTGGGGAATCCGCCTTTCCGCAATATCAAGCTCGGCCATGACCTTGATCCTCGAAATCACCTGCTCTGCTGTCTGCACTCCCTTGGGTTCGGCGATGGTGGTCAGCACCCCGTCGAGACGATATTTGACCCGCAGGCCATCAGCCGTGGACTCCAGATGGATGTCGCTCACCCGGGCCTTATAGGCATCATAGAGGGTGGAATTGGTGAGCCGGACGATGGGGCTCTCCTCCATTTGGATGGTGTCCAGGCGCAAGACCTCCACCCCTTCCACCATCCCCGCCTGCTGGGTAGGGGCATAGCTGGGCAAGGCATCCATGGCCCGCATGGTTTCCCCGTGCTGGCCAAGAATGGCGGTAATGTCATCGGCCCGGGCAAAGCACAGGGTGAAGGGACAACGCAGGTAGGCATCGGCCCAGGGCATGAGACTGGAGGCCGTACTCCGGTCCGCCACCAGCAGCAGGCGGCCGTTGGTGTCGTAGAGGGCGATGCAATGGCGGGGAGCGGCTTCTGCGTAAGGCAGGATGTCGAAGGCGGGCTCCAGATCCTTGAGCCGGTCCAGGCTGAGCACGGGTAATTCGGC
This sequence comes from Azovibrio restrictus, assembly GCA_003252145.1. GTDB lineage: Bacteria > Pseudomonadota > Gammaproteobacteria > Burkholderiales > Rhodocyclaceae > Azovibrio > Azovibrio restrictus_A. Next base: position 906 of record QKDJ01000229.1, on the reverse strand, counting down.
CCGCTCCACGGCCCGGCGGTCGGGTTTGCCACCTCGACGGTCGGCCCGGGTGCCGCGCCTTTCCTGAGGCCAGGCCGGATTGTGGGACGTGCTTTCAGGGTTGGGCATGGCGACCGTATTCATTGCACGCTCCCGGCAAGTTCAAAGATGGGCATGTAGAGCAGAACCACGATGAAGGCGATGAAGAGGCCCATGACCAACATCAGCAGGGGCTCGAAGAGCCGGGCAAACCAGTCGGCCCAGCGGGCGGTCTCCTCATCCTGGAAATCGGCGATGCGAGTCATCTTCTCCCCCATGTCCCCGGTCCGCTCCCCGATCTTGAGCAGGTCGCTGGCTACAGGCGGGGCCAGATGGGCCCGCTCCATGGCTTGGGAAAAGGACACCCCGCTGCGGATTTCCAGGGTGGCTCGGTCCAGATCGACCCGCATTTCCTCCACCAACAGTTCCCGGGCCATGACCAGGGCCGAGACCATGGGAATGCCCCCCTGCAGCAGGATGCCCATGGTGCGGAAGAAGCGGGCCAGGGCGTAGGATTTCAGCCGCTCCCGCAGGGGTGCCATCAAACGCCAGGCGAGAATGCGCCGACGGATGCTGGCCCAGCCGATCTTGCGGTGGCGGAAGTAAAAAAACAGGGCGCCAACGCCCAGCACCAGGCCGATCAGCACCTGAAAGCCGTGGGCCTCCACCAGCGCTCCCCACTGGAGCAGCAGCCGGGACATGAAGGGCAGATCTGTCCCGAATTCCTCATAGACCTTGCTGAAACGGGGCACCACGTAGGTCATCAGGAAGAGAATCACGAAGCCCCCGACCCCCAGAAGCAAGGCCGGGTAGATCAGGGCCGAACTGAGCCGTTTTCTGACCGCATCCATGCGCTCCCGATATTCGATGAAGCGTCCCAGGGCGCCC
>QKDJ01000138.1 GCA_003252145.1 Azovibrio restrictus | reverse complement strand
GGCAGGCCAGACAGGCCCCGCAGGCCTTGCCCCCTTCCTGGGGCAGCTCACAGAGCAAACCCGCCGCAAAGGCTTGGGCCAGTTCCAGCTTGCCCAGCCCCTTGGGGCCGGCCAGCAACAAAGCATGGGGCAGCTTGGCCCGCCAGTCCTGCAGGCGTTGCCAGGTGGCCCGATGCAACTGGAGGATGTTCATGGCTGCAACTGGGTAAGGATCTGTTCCAGCTGAACCCGGATCTCTTCCAGGGTCCGGGTGCCGTCGATGACCCGAAAGCGCTCGGGATGGGCGGCAGCCCGATCCAGGTAGGCATGGCGGACCCGGTCATGGAACTGGGCCTGCTCCTGCTCGAACCGGTCCAGATGCCGGTTGGCCAGGGCAATCCGTTGCCGGGCCACTTCGCAGGGCACATCAAACAACAAGGTGAGCCGGGGCTGGCAATCCCCGTGTATCCACTGTTCCAGCTGGGTCAGCCGACTCTTGTCCAGACCCCGGCCGCCCCCTTGGTAAGCGAAGCTGGCGTCGGTAAAACGATCACAGACAACCCAGGCGCCCCGGGCAAGGGCAGGTTTGATGACCTGGGACAGATGTTCCCGACGGGCAGCAAACATCAACAGGGTTTCCGTTTCCAGATCCATGGCGTCGGACAGGAGCATCTCCCTCAGTTTTTCACTCAGGGGCGTTCCGCCCGGTTCCCGGGTGGACACCACTTCCTTCCCCTGGCTCTGGAGAAATTCTGAAATCCAGCTCACATGGCTGCTTTTGCCGGCCCCGTCGATGCCTTCCAGGGTGATGAATGTTCCGTTCAACTTGAACTCCTGATTCAGGTTCAGCGGCCCCGCCGCTGGTAGCGGTTTACCGCCTGATTGTGTTCATCCAGGGTCGGGGAAAAGTGGCTGCTGCCGTCTCCCCGGGCCACGAAATAAAGGGCATTGGTCTGGGCCGGATGCAGGGCTGCCTGGAGGGAAGCCAGGCTGGGCATGGCAATGGGCGTGGGCGGCAGACCCGCGCGGGTGTAGGTGTTGTAGGGAGTGTCGGTCTGCAGATCAACCTTGCGCAGATTGCCGTCAAAGCGCTCTCCCAGGCCGTAGATTACCGTCGGGTCGGTTTGCAGACGCATGCCGATGCGCAAACGATTGACGAATACCCCGGCCACCATGGGACGGTCGGTATCAATACCCGTTTCCTTTTCCACGATGGAGGCCATGATCAAGGCCTCGTAGGCATTCCGGTAGGGCAAACCGGCCGAGCGCCCAGCCCATTCCCGGTCCAGGTGCTGCTGCATGGCCTTGGCGGCCCGCTTCAGCAATTCCAGGTCGCTGGAATACTTGTCCACCCGGTAGGTGTCAGGGAAAAACATGCCTTCTGCCGCCAATCCGGCATAGCCCAGGCGAGTCATCACGGCAGTTTCCGGCAGCTGATCCAGCTCATGCTCCAGACCCGGGTTTTGCCCCATCTGTTGCCGCCACTGGCGGTAGGTCCAGCCTTCGATAAGCCGTACCTCCACCTGCAAAACCTTGCCCTGGGCCAGGGCTTCCAGCAACTGTTGGGGGGTAATGCCCTGCTCGATGCCGTAGGTCCCTGCGTGAATTTTTCCTTCCCGTCCCAAAATCCGGGTGGCCAGGACCAGCAGGTCTGGATGCACATCCACGCCGGACTGGCTCAGGATACGCAGCACCCCCCGCAATCCGGTGCCCTGGGGAACCCGGAATTCCACGGTGGCCGTGGGCAACTGGAGAGGACGGGTGAACCAGGTGTAGAAAAGGCCAATAGACAGGGCTGCCAGCAGGCTCAGGAACACCAGGGTGCGCAGGACAAGCTTCACGGAAAAATTCTGTGTTTGGGTGAATGAATGACGGGATGACCGGCAGCCCGGACAGACAGGGAACGGGCGCTATAATAGCCCAAAACAATACCCATCCCCGTGAGGTCCCCAATGAATCCCCAAAGCAATCCCTGGCTGCAACACCTGACCACCCTAGGCGCCCGCCTCAACCCGGACGGCACCGAAATCACCGATTTCGGCCAGCCCGAACAGGAACTCCAGGCCGCTGCCCAAGCCACCATCCTGGTGCCCCTGGTCCAGTTTTCGGCCATTGAAGCCCACGGGGAGGAAGCCAAAAGCTTCCTGCACGGCCAGTTCACCAATGATGTGAATCACCTGCAACCGGGCAACGCCCAGCTCTCCTCCTGGTGTTCCGCCAAGGGCCGCATGCTGGTGAGCTTCCTCAATTTCAATCTGGGTGAGCGTTACCGGCTCGTACTCTCCCAGGAACTGACCCCCGCCATCCTCAAGCGCCTGCGCATGTTCGTGCTGCGTTCCAAGGTCACCCTGGAAGACCAAAGCGCCACTCTGGGTTTCCTGGGCCTCTCCGGCCCCCAGGCGGGTGCCGCTTTGCAGGCCGCAGGCCTGACCGTGCCCGAAGCCTCCCTGAGCACGACCACCCAAGACGACACCCTGGTTCTGCGTCTGCCCGATGGCCGCTTCATGATCACCGCCCCCCTGGAAACCCTGCCCCAACTCTGGGCCAGCCTGGCCAGCCAAGCCACGCCCGCAGGCCTGCCTGCCTGGCAGTGGCTGGACGTGCAAGCCCCCCTGCCCTGGGTTACGGGCTCCACCCAGGAAGAATTCGTGCCCCAGATGGCGGATTTTGAAAAATTGGGGGGCGTGAATTTCCAGAAAGGCTGTTACCCGGGCCAGGAAGTGGTGGCCCGTACCCAATATCTGGGCAAGGTGAAGCGTCACCTCTATCGCCTCAAGAGCCCCGTGGCCCTGCTGGCCGGAGAAGACCTGCATTCCCCCGCCAGCCCCGACCAGGCCGCCGGCAAGGTAGTCAATTGCGCCCCTGATCCGGCAGGTGGTTATGCTGCGCTGGCCGTGATTCTGGCCGGTACCGCCGAAGACCTGCACCAGGGCGCCATGACCGGCCCCGTACTCCAGGCAACCGCCGTCCATCCCTGATGTGCCTGATCCTGCTGGCCTGGAAGGTCCGGCAGGACTTTCCCCTGGTCCTGGCGGCCAACCGGGACGAATACTATTCCCGTCCCAGCCTCCCCATTGGCCCCTGGTCCGATCAGCCGGATATTTTCGGGGGCCGGGATTTGCAAGCCGGGGGCAGTTGGCTGGCCTGTCACCGGGATGGCCGCTTTGCTGCGGTCACCAATGTCCGTCAAGGCCAGCCCCAGCAAGCGGAAAAATCCCGGGGTGAACTCCTATCAAGTTACTTTAATAGTAACTTACAAGCACATGATTTTATTGAGTCAATAAGCATTGGCTCCTATGGTGGTTTTAACCTGTTGCTGGGAGACGAAGCGTCTCTTTGGTATCTCAGTAATTGCAACGGAGAACCCGCCCGCAAACTCTCTCCAGGCATCTATGGCCTGTCCAACCACCAGCTGGACACCCCCTGGCCCAAGCTGGTCGCCGCCCGAAACGCCTTTACCCAGACTCTGGACACCCTGCCGGAAATGGCGCCCTTCTTCCACCTGCTGGCAGACCGGGAACTGGCAGCCGATGCAGACCTGCCCCAAACCGGTGTTTCCCTGGAAGCCGAACGCATGCTGTCGGCCATCTTTGTCAGCTCACCCCATTATGGAACCCGGGCCTCCACCGTGATGCTGAAAGATGGGGAGGGAAACTTCACCCTGCTGGAACGCAGCTTCGGGCCAGAGGGCCGCTTTCTGGGGGAGAAGGTGATCCGGACTACCGACGACAACTTGCGAAATTGACCGCCCACTCTCGGTTCAACTGACCGCCAAAACTGGTCATAGTGACTAGAGGCTGTCAGGCGGCTGTCGGCCAGAAGCGGACGAAGGGAAAAGTACCTCGAAGCGGTCATTGGAAAAATGCCTGTTGGCATGACATTTGATTT